>CALGIY010000034.1 GCA_937914965.1 uncultured Thermoanaerobacteraceae bacterium
AGGCAGTCACTCACCCGTTCACACCCACTACCGCCAATAACCCCGGGAGCTCCTTGCCCCCCGATAATCAGTGGGGCTTGAAAGAAAATAAATTTATCAATCAAGCCGGCTTCTAGTAAGGATGCATTCAGAACAGACCCACCTTCAAGAAGCAGGCTGGTGATCTCCCTTTTCCCCAGCTCATCCATTAAAACTGCTAGGTCAACCCTTCCCTTAGTGTCTGGAAGGTCCCAGATCTCTAAACCCCGTTCTTGCAAGAGCTTTTTTTTCGCTTCACTATATTTCCCTGGTACAGCAGCAACAACTGTGTGCACCTTCTCCGCTGTCTTCACCAACTGAGACTCTTCTGGAATGCGCAAACAGCTGTCGACAATCACTCTGAGAGGCTGTTTGTGGTTACCAGGAAGCCTCACAGTTAAGAGCGGGTCATCTGCCAGGACTGTCCCACTGCCAACCATGATGGCATCGCTCTCAGCCCGCAGTCGGTGGGCAAGTGAACGAGCTTCTTCCCCAGTGATCCATTTGGAATCACCGGTCACTGTGGCAATCTTGCCATCCAGAGAGATGCCTGCTTTCAAAGTAACGAAGGGACGTTTTGCCCTAATGTACTTGAAAAAAGTCTCATTCTGCAAACAGGCTTCCTTTTCCAAGATTCCTACCTGAACCCGAATCCCCGCTTCCTCCAATATTTTGATCCCTTTCGCTGATACCAGTGGATTGGGGTCGCAAACAGCCACCACAACTTCTTTGATTCCGGCTTCAATGATCGCTTCTGTGCATGGCGGGGTTCGCCCCTGGAGACAGCAGGGTTCCAGCGTGACATACATTACTGCGCCAACTGCTTGATCACCCGAGTCCCTTAGAGCATGAATCTCGGCATGGGGTGTGCCAGCCTTCTGGTGATACCCTTCCCCTACGATCCTGCCGTTTTTAACCACAACAGCACCTACCAGGGGATTCGGGCTGGTCTTGCCTCGTCCAAGCTCTGCCAACTGCAGAGCTTTATGCATAAATTGTTCATGATCCATTTCCAGGTCTGCCTCCATCAATTTATCCTTAGAAAATATAAAAAACCCGGCAGGAAAAGGCTCGGGTTTTATTACAAAATAAATAGAAGTACTTCCTTCTCCCTTCCAGACTTTAACTGTCGGCTCCAGAATTTCACTGAATCAATCCAGTAACTTATGTACTGAACTCGCGGGCTTTCACCGCCGGTGTGGAATTTCACCACCCCCCCGAAGGACCTTCCTGACAATATTAAATTATCTAATAATTATTGTACACCTTCATTAAAGACCGCGTCAAGATTGTTATGTTTTATCTCAACACCCCTTGATCGCTCTGCTCCACCAGCTCTCAGCTAAGTTTTTCCCGGCAGCATCACGGTAATTATCAACCCCTGCGACAAGATCCGATTCCTTTAAAAGGGCAGAACCGATCACCAGGGAATTGGCCCCAGATGTCACCGCATCCTTTAAGGTTGTACTGTTAATCCCACCATCCACCTGCAGGTCCGCCCCTGACCCCGACTCGATAATAAGTTCCCGCAACTCCGTAATCTTACGACACATCTCTTGAATAAACTTCTGGCCTCCCCAACCGGGATTGACAGTCATAATCAATACAAGATCGAGATCAGGAAGTACATAATCAAGGATATTTAGTGGAGTGGCGGGATTTAAAGCCACACCGACTCTAAGACCCATCTCCTTGATTACCTGGACAACGCGATGCAGATGTGGGCAGGCTTCAGCGTGAACAGTCAAGCTGTTGGCCCCCGCTTTAGCAAAAGCAGATAAAAAACGTTCTGGTCTTTCCACCATTAAGTGTACATCAAAGGGAATTGCAGTTATTTGGCGTAGGGATGACACAACCAAGGGGCCAAAGGTGAGGTTTGGAACAAAATTTCCATCCATGATATCCAGGTGAAGAGCATCAACCCCCCCCTTTTCTAACTTCTTGGTAAGATCGGTAAGATTGCTGAAATCTGCGGTCAAGATAGAGGGGGCAATTTTTATATTCATTAGTAAATTCGCTCCTTGTTGATAACTTCTTCTAGAAACTGCTGGTAGTCCTGATAACGGCTGCTGCTGATTACGCCCTTCTCTAGGGCATTTTTCACTTTACAGTCTGGTTCATTAATATGAACGCAGTCATAAAAACGACATTGACCGGCAAACTGATAGATTTCCGGAAAACAGCGGCTCAATTCTGCCCTTTTCATCGGCGGCAGTTCCAAACTGCTGAAACCAGGTGTATCGGCTACAAATCCTTCACCGACAGGAAGTAATTCCACATACCTGGTGGTATGTTTCCCTCTTTTTGATTTCCTGCTTATCTCTCCTGTTGCCAGGGAGAACTTGGGGTCTAAGGCATTGAGCAGTGTGGACTTACCCGCTCCTGATGGCCCTGATAGGACAGAAACCTTTCCCGCAAGCACCTGGCGCAAATTCTGTAGACCTGTACCATAGAGTGCAGATGTCAAGATCGTTTGATAACCTGCACTCCGGTATATTTTATCAAGTTCTTTTCCCTGTTCTGAATCAACTAAATCTACCTTGTTAAAACAGATCAAAACACCGAGTCCTTTTAATTCACATAAGACCAGGGAGCGATCTAGAAGTTTCAGATCGGGCTCCGGTCCGGCCAAGGAAACCAAGAGGATAACCTGGTCAACATTTGCTATAGGAGGTCGCGGCAGGGCGTTTTTGCGCGGTTGGATGGATTCGATGACACCTTCCCCCTGCTCTAATGGTGTAAAAAAGACACGATCTCCCGGTAGTGGTGACTGCTCCCTGCGCAGTCGGCCGCGCCCGCGGCAGCACCAGGTCTCCTCCCCGGACTTGATAAAATAAAAACCTCCATAGCCCTTGATGATCAAGCCTTCTCTCACAAACGGCCTCCTTCAGCTTTTATTTAAATGGGATATTTTCAATCGGTTGATCCTTAAAATAGATGATAAACTTCCCAGGGGGATAAACCTCGAAATCCTTGACGACATTATCCCCTTTCTGGTGCTCCTGTTCATACACTTCCCGGCCCTCGGGATCCTTGGCATCTACAACTACTATCTTCACTTCTCCCTCATCTTGAACATTAAACTTTAAGGTTTGAACCACTGCTTTAGGGCCGCTGCTGACCACAACATTAATCGCCTGACCCTTTTTTACAGCTGTTCCTGGATCCACACTCTGTTTAATGATAACGCCCTTCTTTTCGCCAGGCTCCTCCTTGACTTCGCCCAGAGCAAGCTCCACCGTTCCTAGAGCAGCTTTGGCCTGGTCTACGGTCAACCCCCTCAAAGAGGGCACAAACACCTCTTTTTCTAGAGGCCCCTTACTCACAACCAGAGTAACCTCACTGCCCTTGGGTTGATTTTTATCACCTTCGGGAAACTGCCGTATTACATATCCTGTGGGTACACTCTCATGGTTCTCCTTGGTAACCTTTACAATAAACCCTCGCCCCTCAAGGGCCAACTTCGCTTCCCTCTCTTGGACACCAGTAAAATCAGGGAGCCAGACATCGCTTTGCCCCTTGTTCACCCAGATTCTAACGTTTCGTCCCTTTTTGACTTTCATTCCACCCACAGGGTCCTGTTTGACGACAACCTCATTTTGAGTACCCTGATCATAAACATCATTTACTTCTACCTTCTGGAAGCCTGCTTCTTTCAGCTGTTCAACGGCTTCGGCCTGGGGTATTCCAACTACATTGGGCACTACAGAAGTGCCACCAAAATACCACTTGGACAGGGCAAAAAGACCGCCCCCTAAAAGAAACAATCCACAGATCACCAACGCTGCTATTGCTGCCGGGTGCATCCGCCGTTTCTCTCTTACCCTATTCTCCCGTTTTTCTGGAATAGGAATAGCCCTGGTCTTTTCCTCTTCCAGGGGTTCCAAGCTTTCCCCGAGATAGCCTTCTGAAAGCGCCTTCTGCATTTCCCTTGCCGAAGTAAAACGCAGCCCTGGGTCCTTAGCCATGGCCTTATAGACAATCTGTTCCAGTTCTTGAGGAATAGAGGGGTTCTCAAGATTCAAACTTGGGGGTTCCTCCTGCAGGTGTTTCAAAGCAACAGAAACAGGATTATCTCCTTGAAAAGGCACATGCCCAGAAACAGCTTCATAGAGAACAACACCGAGAGAATAAAGGTCTGACAGGTGGTCAACATCCTCACCTTGGGCCTGCTCTGGTGAAAAGTAGTGTACAGAACCCATCACAGTACCAGACTGAGTCATGGTGGCACTGGGTACTGATAAAACACGTGCCAGACCAAAATCGGTTACCTTGACACGCCCTCCAGGGGTTACCAGAATGTTATGTGGCTTGATATCTCGATGAATAATTCCTTTGCTGTGTGCGTGGTCAAGAGCGGCACAGACCTGGATACCGATGTTAACTGCTTCGGATGGAGCAAGCGCACCCTGGCGTCGTATAATCTCTTTCAAATTGGATCCTTCTACATATTCCATGACCAGATAGGGCAGGCCATTCTCATCCCCCACATCATAGATGCTCACGATATTGGGATGTGAAAGCAGCGCTACAGCCTGAGCCTCCATCTGGAAACGACGCACGAAATCTTTGTCTTCGGCAAGTTCTTCACGCAGCACCTTGACAGTGACAATGCGGTTCAAGACAGTACAGCGCGCCCTGTAGACATGGGCCATGCCCCCTGAACCGAGTTTAGCAATAATTTCGTATCTGTTACCCAACATATGGCCGATCATTTCTTAATCCTCCCGGGAAAGAGCAATTCTTAATAATTCACGGGCAATGGGTGCTGCTACTCGACCACCCTGTCCGCCATTTTCCACAATAACACTAACAGCAGCCCTGGGCTGCTGTGCGGGTGCAAAGGCGACAAACCAAGCATGGGTAGGACCTGCAGGATTTTCAGCAGACCCTGTCTTACCGGCCACCTCAACTCCCTTCAAGGAAGCTGCGGTGCCGGTTCCCTGCTGTACAACCCCCACCATACCTTCCTGAACCTGCCAGGCGATCTCAGGTGTCGCCACTACTCTAAGCGGACGCTGATCTTGTTTCCGGACCAAATTGCCGTCCGGAGAACGAACCTCCCGCACCAGATAAGGATTCATCATCACCCCTTTGTTGCCTAGAGAACCAGCAACAAGGGTCATAAATAGCGGACTGACAAGGATTTCCCCCTGCCCCATAGAAGATTCCGCTAGGCCATTAGCACTCTGCAGACTATCCCGGGGGAGAGGGATCTTTTCCGTAGGGAGATCGAAGGGAACTTTTTCCCCCCAACCAAAAGTCTCCAGGCCGCGTGTATAATCATCCGCACCTATTTCTAACCCTAGATTAGCAAAATACGAGTTACAAGAAACCATGAGAGCACGCCTCAGGTCCACTGTACCATGAGCACGTAGATCTTTGAGCACCCTTCCCTGAATGGTTATCTCCCCCTGGCAATTATACCTCTCACTTTCTAATTGGGGAGACTTCCTCAAGCCCACAGCAGCAGAAACAATCTTCATAACTGAGCCCGGAGGGTACAATCCCTGGGTTGACCTATTGACCAGAGGGCGGAGCGGGTCTTCCCGGAGTTGAGCCCAGTTGTTCTTCAGACTGTCGTCGTTGGGATTAAAACTCGGGGTACTTACCATGGCCAGGATCTCCCCGTTCCTCGGATCGATGACAACTGCCGACGCCTTATCATATGGAGAAAGCAGTTCCCAGGCTTTCATTTGCAATTTATGGTCAATGGTAAGATAGATATTATCCCCTTGTATCCTTTTTAAGCCCCAGCGTGCTTCCAGGCTCTTTTGTGAGTGCCCTTCAAGGCCAAGGAGTTCCTTATTATAAGCCTCTTCTAGCCCTGTTTTTCCTAAGATCCTTGAATTGTAGCCGGTTAAGTGAGCATACTGCTGTGGATACTGGTACTTCCTTTTGGTTTTATCACCTTCTTGGGTACTCTCAGCTATTTTTTCTCCATCGCGAGCGAAAATTCCTCCCCGGAGAACGCGATTTTCTATTATCCAGGGTCTGGGATTAGCACCGTGCTTACTCAAAGCAGGTCCCCGGACCAGCCCAAGATAGATTAGATAACCACCATAGATCAGAAAACAGATGGTGATAAATGCGAGAAACTTTTGGACTGTGTTACGCATTTTCACATGTTCTCCTCTACTAATTATTGATCGATCCCAACAGTGAAGGTGTCCCTTGAGACTCTGCGGCCTCTGCACTTTCAGCACTGACTTTATAGAGCATCCCAATCAGGAAACAGTTAGAAACAAAGGAACTGCCACCATAGCTCAAAAATGGCAGGGGAATCCCGGTGAGAGGTATTATATTGGTCACCCCACCGATAATAATCAGGGTTTGCAATGCCAGAATAGAACTGAACCCAAAGGCCAGTAGGCCACCGAATCCATCCGGGGCATCAAGCGAAAGCTGCAATCCTTTCCAAACCAGCAGGAAAAATACCCCTAATATACACAGAGCACCCAAAAGTCCTAGTTCCTCTCCCATCAAGGAAAAAATAAAATCAGTATGCACAGCAGGTATCAATTCGGGAAAACCGCTTCCCAGACCCCTACCAAAGATACCCCCTCCGCCGATGGCAAACAGTGATTGTATCACCTGATAGCCACCGCGATCTGCCTGCTGCCAAGGGTTAAGATAAATCAAGATTCTGCTCTGAACATGAGGAAAAATATAATACATCAAAACCGCTCCAGCTGAAAAAAGCCCCAACCCCAAAAACAGAAAATAAGAGCGCTCTGTTGCAATGTAAACCATTGATAAGAATATTGCAAAAAAGAGCAGGGCCATACCTAGATCTTTCTGGAAAACTAGGAGGAGCAAGGAAAGACCACAGACTGCCAGCAGTGGACCCAGGTAGGGCCAATCCGGGAGATAGAAGCGGCCAATCTTTAGTGTCCCCACTCTAAGAATCTCTTTGTTTTCTTCAAGATATCCCGCCAGAAAGATCACCATAAAAACCTTGACGAATTCTGAAGGCTGAAAACGAAAAGAGCCGAGAGAAAGCCAACTGCGTGCACCTC
>CALGIY010000035.1 GCA_937914965.1 uncultured Thermoanaerobacteraceae bacterium
GGAATTGATTCAAAAAGGTTTGATTACGACTGTTTATGACTGCTGTGCCGGGACCGGGGGGATGCTCTCAGTTACCGAGAACTATATGAGGGATTTAAACCAGGACATCCAGGTGGAACTCTTTGGGCAGGAGATTAACCCCCAATCATACGCCATCTGTAAATCAGACATGCTCATCAAGGGGCAAGCCGCAGATAACATTATTCTTGGGGACAGCTTCACCCAGGATGGGCTCCGAGGCAAAACGTTTAGATATATGCTGACCAATCCTCCCTTCGGTGTGGACTGGAAGAAGCAGAGGAAGTTCATCAAGGAAGAAGCAGAGACACAAGGGTTTGACGGAAGATTCGGCGCAGGCACACCAAGGGTGTCTGATGGCTCATTTCTTTTCCTCCAGCACCTGATCTCCAAGATGCGGGATGACGAAAAGGGGAGCCGCATCGCCATCATCTTTAACGGCTCACCCCTCTTCACAGGAGACGCGGGTTCCGGAGAATCAGAGATCCGCCGCTGGATCATTGAAAACGATATGCTGGAAGGGATCATCGCTCTTCCGGACCAGCTGTTTTACAACACCGGCATCTCTACCTACATATGGATCGTCACTAACAGAAAGAACACCGACCTCAGCAGAGGGCCTGTCAGGAAAGGAAAGATACAGCTCGTCAACGCAGTGGACTTTTATCAGAAGATGAGGAAAAGCCTTGGGAACAAGAGGCACGAGATCAGTGAAGAGCAGATCAAAGAGATTGCCAGGATTTACGGTCAATTTAAAGAAAGCGAATACTGCAAGATCTTCGACAACGAAGATTTTGGATTTAAAAAAATAGTGGTGGAAAGGCCACTGCGCCTCAACTTCATGGTAAATGAAGAACGCATAGAAAACCTGAAAAACGAAACCAGCTTTAATAAATTACCAGAATCCAGGAAAAAGGGTGCGGCAGCTGTTCGAGAAATCGAGGAAGGGAAGGCACTGCAAAAAAAGATAATCGATATATTAAAAGCTATGGATTCCACTGTCCTTTATAAAAACAGGGATGAGTTTATCAAAGTGCTGAAAAAAGCCTTCCAAAAAAATGATCTGAATCTGAGTAGTTCACGGCTCAAAATGCTGTTGTCCGCCCTTTCCGAGCGAGATGAGACAGCAGATGTATGCACTGATTCCAAGGGGAACCCCGAACCTGACACAGATCTACGGGATACCGAAAATGTACCGCTTAAAGAGGATATCCATACCTATTTTGAGCGGGAGGTCAAACCCCATGTCCCCGTCGCCTGGATCGATGAAAGCAGAACCAGGATCGGCTATGAAATCCCGTTTACCAGGCACTTCTACAAGTACCAACCCCTACGCCCATCAGAGGAGATATTGAAAGAGATAGTAGAACTCGAAGAACAGATAGAACAGAAGCTGAAGAAGGTGATGGAGTATGGGGTATAAGAGGTATGAGAGGTATAAGGACTCTGGGGTGGAGTGGATCGGGGAGGTGCCGGAGGGGTGGGAAATTAAAAGGATTAAACATTTCGGAAT
>CALGIY010000036.1 GCA_937914965.1 uncultured Thermoanaerobacteraceae bacterium
CACCAGATCGAAGATGGGATCCAGGCGATCGGAGACGCCCACTACACTATTATTCCAGATCGTTATGAAGCCATTAGGCATGCCCTGTGTTATGCAAGAGAAGGAGATTTCGTTGTGATCGCTGGAAAGGGGCATGAAACATATCAAAATCTTGGAGATAAAGTAATTCCCTTTGATGACCGTCAGGTTGCCAAGGAAATTATAACAAAGGAGATCTGTAGTTGAGCAATGGATTCCATGGATTTAGACAGAATAATTGAAGCTCTGGACGGATCTTTGGCGCATGGAAATGCCCGGGGCCAAATAACAGGTGTAAGTATTGACAGCAGGAAGGTCAGGCCCGGGGATTTGTTTTTTGCTTTTCCCGGGACTCGGGTTGATGGTCATGATTTCCTGGACCAGGTCTTTGAACAAGGGGCGGCTGGCGCTGTTATTTCCCGCCCGGTATCCAGTAAAACTGGTCGTACACTGATCATGGTTCCTGATTCCCTCAAGGCTCTACAGGATTTTGCACGGTTCTACCGCAGTTTATTTAAAATACCGGTGGTTGCTGTAACTGGTAGTACGGGGAAAACCACGACCAAGGATCTAATTGCAGCAGTGCTTGGAAAGTCCTTGGTTGTTTTAAAAACTGAGGGTAATTATAATAATGAAATCGGACTCCCACTGACACTCTTGCAGCTTGACAGAAGACATCAGGTGGTTGTCCTGGAAATGGGTATGCGGGGTCTGGGAGAGATCGCTGCTCTGTGCGAGATCAGCAGTCCGGAAGTGGGTGTGATCACCAATATTGGTAAGACCCATCTGGAACTGTTGGGGTCACAGGAGAAAATCGCAAAAGCGAAGGGAGAGCTACTTGACTCTCTGCCACCAGAAGGGTCTGCTGTTCTTTATGCTCAAGATCCCTGGCAGTTAAAGCTTGCCAGAATGGTGAAAGGAGACCTCGTCTTTTACGGGATGGAAAATAGCCAGGTAAGTGCCTCTCAGGTTACCCTTAATGGGCTTGAGGCTTCTGAGTTTACCCTTCGGACCCCCATCGGGGAAGCACCTTGTTTCCTTCCCCTACCAGGTAAGCATAATGTGCTGAATGCCTTGGCTGCAGCAGCAGTGGGCCACAGGTTTGGTATGACTCCGAAAGAAATTGCAGCAGGGCTTGCCTCTGTCTCCTTAACTGGGATGCGACTGGAAGTCAAACCGGGGATCTTTGGGAGCAAGCTGATCGATGATTCCTATAATGCCAGCCCGGCTTCTACAAAAGCAGCTTTAGAACTGCTGGCCGCATCCGGAGACGGCAGGAAACTCGCTGTTTTAGGTGATATGTACGAACTAGGGTATGAATCTGTCTCTGGACATCGCGCGGTTGGGGAAAAAGCGGCTGTTCTGGAAATTGACTGCTTGTGTGCAGTAGGTGAGCTCGCCCGGGAAATAGCATCTGGTGCACTTGCCGCGGGATTAAGCGGAGAGCGGGTCAATATTTTTAAGGATAAACTGCAGGCGACAGCGTTTCTAAAAACATATATACAAGAAGGGGATGTTGTACTGATCAAAGGTTCCCGGGGTATGCAACTGGAAGAGATTACGGCATCCATCCAGGAAGGGTGATGACCTTGAATGAGATAACTCGACTGTTCTTGACTGGTATAATAAGCTTGATCATTACCCTGGTGGTAGGGCCTGTGTTCATCCCCCTCCTGCATCGCTTGAAATTTGGACAGGAGGTAAGAGGAGATGGTCCTCGCACCCATCTGAAAAAGCAGGGAACTGCTACTATGGGTGGTGTCCTGATCATTTTAGGTACAAGTATTGCCGCTTTTCTTTTTACCAACGATCTCAGGGAAACTTTGCTCTTATTCAGTATCATGATGGGGTGCGGTTTGCTGGGTTTTTGGGATGACTTCCTCAAAATCGTACTCAGGCGTCCCCTGGGGCTGCGAGCGAGGGCGAAAATACTGGGGCAATTGCTGGTTGGAGTGCTGCTTGCCTATGGTGCTTTCCTACTGGGACGGGGAACATTTATTGCTGTACCATTTTTGGACTTGAAGCTAGAGGCTGGTTTCTTGTATTATCTTTTTGTAATCCTGGTTTTGATATCTGCTGCAAATGCAGTTAATCTTACAGATGGTCTTGATGGCCTGGCCAGCGGTTTGATGGTGA
>CALGIY010000037.1 GCA_937914965.1 uncultured Thermoanaerobacteraceae bacterium
ACACAAACTGTTTCACGCACATCAAACCTCCAACTATCTAATCCTGTTTCCGGAGTCTTTCGACAAGACCCACCAGAACATCCAGGACATAATCGATATCATCTTCAGTAGTGGAACGGCCGATCGTCATTCTGATGGTTCCAGCACCGGTTTCCGGAGATAAACCAATGGCCTCCAGAACATGAGAAACCTTGGTATCACCAGAACTGCAAGCAGAAGCTGTGGAAACAGCAATTCCTTTCTGATCCAGCCCCACCAGCAGGCATTCACCTTTAACACCGCGGAAACTGACATTAACATTATGAGGGAGCCTTTGTACCGGATGGCCATTTAATTTAGCACCTGGTATCCTCTCCTGGATACCATTGATTAACTTTTCACTCAGTTTTCGATAACGATTACTCTCACCAGCATGCTCTCTGGCAGAGATTTCCGCTGCTTTACCCAATCCGACAATACCTGGGATATTTTCCGTTCCTGGCCTGCACATTTTCTCCTGGCCGCCCCCGTGGAAAAGGGGTTCCAGTTGTGTCCCTTGTCTAAGATATAAGGCACCTGCTCCTTTGGGTCCATAAATCTTATGGGCCGATATTGAAAGAAGATCTACACCCAGTTGATCCACATTTAAGGGAAGGTAACCCGCAGTCTCGACAGCGTCTGTATGAAAACTGATTTCATATTCCCGGGCAATCCGCCCGATCTCAGGAATCGGCTCAATAGTCCCAATCTCATTATTGGCATGCATGATGGTAATCAAAATGGTATCCCGGCGGATGGCTTTCTTGACATCGTCTGGGTCCACCATCCCATCTTTGTCTACAGAAAGAAAAGTCACCTCAAAACCTTTTTTGACCAGCAGCTGGCAGGTATCTAGCACTGCATGATGCTCAATGGCAGATGTGATAATGTGCCTGCCTTTACCCTGCATGGCCCTAGCTGTCCCCATAATCGCCAGGTTATCAGCTTCAGTACCCCCGCTTGCAAAAATAATCTCCTGCGAATTGGCACCTAATAGCCTGGCAACCTTCTCCCGGGCAACACCTAAATAATGATTAGCTGCCCTGCCATATGCATGGAGGCTGGATGGATTGCCAAAATGCACATCCAGCACCTTTAGCATCTCTTGAACAACTTCAGGGTGAACTGGAGTTGTAGCCGCATGATCCAAGTAAACCTGCCTTCTAATGGTCATAATCTTACCCCCTAAAAGGTTACGGTTTTTTATTAGTTTATGTTTCTTCATCTGGTGGTGTTTTTAATACTGCAAGCCAGGCTTGGATCTTCTTTTCTCTCCCGGATTTAGACGGCTTATAGTACCTGCGCCCCTTCAAGGGATCTGGCAGATACTGTTGGGAAACATAATTTCCTTGATAATCATGTGGGTAGAGATAACCATCTCCATGCCCCATTTTTTTGGCGCCCCTATAACTGGTGTCCCGCAGATGTTTGGGTACTTCGCCTAAAGCTCCCTTTTCTAAATCCTGCATTGCCTGGGACAAGCCTTTGTAGACACTGTTGCTCTTGGGAGCACAGGCCACATAGAGTGCCGCTTCCGCGAGGAGCAGCCTTCCTTCAGGCATACCCACATGCTCCACCCCTCGGGCAGCCGATTCTGCCACAACCAAGGCCATGGGGTCCGCAAGACCGACATCCTCAGCAGCATGGATAACAATTCTCCTGGCAATGAAACGGGGGTCTTCACCTGCCTTCAACATCCGAGCTAACCAGTGCAGAACAGCATCTGGGTCTGATCCCCGCATAGATTTGATAAAAGCCGAAATCACATCATAATGTTTATCCCCGGTGCGATCATAGATTACAGGTGCTTGCTGCACTGCTGCCGCTGCTTCCTCTAATCCGATCTGAATGACCCCATCTGGCCCAGGTGGTGCCATCTGCGCTGCCACTTCCAACGCATTGAGCAAAAACCGCGCATCGCCTCCAGAGACACGAATCCAGTGCTCCTTGGCCCGGGGATCAATCTCTAGCTGCAGTTTTCCAAGGCCATGTTCGGGATCAGAAATAGCTCGCTCTAAAATCTTGTCCAGATCTTCTGGTTTTAGTGGATTAAAGGTGAGTACCCGTGTTCTGGAGAGCAGTGGAGAATTAACTGAAAAATAAGGATTTTCCGTTGTTGCACCGATTAGGATCACAATACCTTGCTCCACCGCGGGCAGGAGTACATCCTGCTGGGCTTTGTTAAAACGATGAATCTCATCAATAAAAAGAACTGTTTTTTGGTTGTAAAATTTCAAGCTCTCCCGTGCATTCTGTAAAACCTTACGCAGTTCTCCAACACCAGTGCTGGTAGCATCAATCTGAATAAATGTTCCCTTGCTAGCCTTGGCAATAATCCTGGCCAAAGTAGTTTTTCCTGTGCCGGGAGGGCCATAAAAAACCGCGGAAAAAGGATTGTCCGCCTCTATGGCTGTATACAACAGGCAGCCAGGAGCAACCAGGTGATCTTGGCCGACAAACTCATCAATCGTCTGCGGCCTTAATCTGTAAGCAAGAGGCCCCTCCTCATCCAGGGCTTTCTTCTGAGCATAATCAAACAGGTCCACCAGAAACACCCTCTCCGTTACTTCACTTCAGCTGGGAACCAGTTATCTCCTGCTTGGTACATTTACTTTCACTTAAGCCAGGTGCTCACTAAAAACTCGTAATATTTCTTCTTTAGGGCGAAATCCCATGAACCTGGTAACTTCTTTTCCATCCTTGAACAAGACCAGTGTCGGAATACTCGTTATGCCAAAACTTGCTGCAGTTTGTCGGTTTTCATCAACATTGACTTTTCCAACCAGCATGCGACCCGCGTAGTCCTGGGCAATTTCCTCAATAACCGGAGCCATCATCCGGCAGGGTCCGCACCAACTTGCCCAGAAATCAACAATTACGGGGAGTTCCGCCCCTTGTATGCGTGTAGTAAAATCTTGATCCGTTAAAGTTACAATGTTTTCAGACACCACAGTTCCTCCTTATCCAAGCATTTCCTACAGAATATAATTACACCCAGTTCGTGTCAAGTCTCAAGTACGGCTGCCAATATTCGGTTCCTGCTCCGGTGGGGAATCAGGAGGACCAATCTCTGGACGTTCACTCCCTGGATGAAGAGGAACAGGTGTTGGC
>CALGIY010000038.1 GCA_937914965.1 uncultured Thermoanaerobacteraceae bacterium
TACATCTGCATATGACGAACAGGGTATTGTCCAGCAGGCGGTACGTCTATTGAAAAAACATTTTCCGGATCTGATCGTGATCACCGATGTTTGTCTCTGCGGTTATACCAGTCATGGGCACTGCGGTGTGGTCAGAGATGGTATCATTGACAACGATGAGACTCTTCCCCTGCTCGCCCGGACCGCCCTTTCCCATGCCCAGGCTGGTGCTGACCTGGTTGCCCCTTCAGATATGATGGACGGCAGGGTAAAGGCTATCCGGGAACTGCTTGATAAGCAAGGTTTATCCCATGTAGGGATTTTATCCTATGCAGCAAAATTTGCTTCTGCCTTCTATGGTCCTTTTAGAGAAGCGGCGGGGGCAGCACCATCATTTGGAGACCGGCGATCTTACCAGATGAATCCAGCGAATCGACGGGAAGCACTGGAAGAGGTAGTACAGGACATGGAGGAAGGCGCTGACCTGGTGATGGTCAAACCAGCACTGGCTTATCTAGATATTATCCGTGAGGTCAGGGAGCGTGTTCTCTGCCCCCTTGCTGCTTATAATGTCAGTGGTGAATATGCCCTGATCAAGGCAGCAGCGGCACAGGGGTGGGTTGACGAAAAAATGATTGTACTTGAGACCATGACAGGGATCAAGAGAGCTGGTGCAGATTTGATCATTACTTACCATGCCAGGGATGTTGCTCGCTGGTTAAGGGAAGGATGAGAGCGTGCTTATTTCGTGGAATACGACCAATGCCTGCAACTTGAAGTGCCCCCACTGCTACCGGGATGCCGGAAAAGGTGGGCCAGAAGAGCTGACAACCTCCGAAGGGTTCAGTCTTCTTGAAGAGATACAAAAGTCTGGTTTCCAGATTATTGTGTTCAGTGGTGGGGAACCCCTGATGCGCCCGGATCTCTGTGATCTAATTGCTAAGGCACGATCCCTGGGATTGCGGCCTGTTCTGGGCACCAACGGAATTCTCCTTACCCAGGAGAAGGTGCAGCAGCTTAAAGAAGCAGGAGCAGCAGCAGTAGGAATCAGTGTGGACAGCATCGAGTCCATGAAACATGACCGTTTTCGGGGTGTTGATGGGGCTTGGGAAGCGACACGCCAGGGTATCACCAATTGTCGCGAGGCCGGGCTTCCTTTCCAAATCCATACAACGGTTTTCCCCTGGAATTATTCTGAAATTGAGACCATAACAAATTATGCTATACAGGTTGGAGCCCGGGGCCACCATGTCTTCTTTTTTGTTCCTACTGGAAGAGGTAAAAGCAATGTAGAAACAGTAATAGAACCGGAGCAGGTAGAAAGATTGCTGAAGCGTCTGGTAATTCTTTTGAAACGGATGCCCCTAGAAATCAAACCCGCCTGTGCCCCACAGT
>CALGIY010000039.1 GCA_937914965.1 uncultured Thermoanaerobacteraceae bacterium
GTCTCCTTCCACACGCACCCACTCGTGATCCTCTGAGTAATAAAGGCCTTTTTTGATATCCATAGTATTTTTCTCCTTCCAACTTTTAGTACATAATATGAATTACCAAATATATATATTATACAACAATGTTCTACAATAAGCGCTTATTGGAAATTGTTACCTCGGGGAAGCAGGGAAGCATGGGGACGGTCCTTTTGCTTCCGGGGATAAAAACCGTTCTCGTTCTTAGCCGGCGAATGGGATGTGGACAGCAGAACTGTCAGCCTGTGTGAATAATCGTCGACTGGAGCCGAATACCACAACATATGGTATGTTTGGTAACGAACAGGCCCGGCAAATTGCGCTGTTCAAACCCGGTTTGGTACTTTTCGCACAGGCTGCCGCCCAGCGCTTGCAAAATAACTGACCCGCTGTCCTCGCCTGGTTGATTAGCGAGGGTGCGGGTCATAAAAGGGGATGTGGCACCTATTTTACTTAATTACAGCTGGTTAACTGAGAGATTACCATTCTCCAAGACGATATCCATACTATGTGTTCCTGTTCCGAGCTTAACCTGGGCAAGTTTTTTTGTATCATAGCTGTCACCGTTCTTTCTTGTTGTTTCGGTTTCTTGCCATGTTACACTGCCGTCCAGTGAGCAGCTTTCATTAACCACAGCTCTGATTGTTAGATCAGCCTGATGGGGGAGGAATACCTGCAGGTCACCACTTCCGGTAATTTTCCAGTTGTTCTCTAGTTTATTTGCGTAAATTTGCACCATATTTCCATCGTGCAGTTCTACATCAATATCTTGAGGGATAGAGATGATGTGTTCATCAGTACGAACATCCACTGCTGCTGGCAGCTTGAAGCTGATATACTGGGTCTTGCCGGTTGTGTTGCTTACGACCTGGGTACCTTTGCTCACAAGCTTTTGAGCCTCTTCTTCAGATTCGGCCCTGGCATAGGCATAGCTGTATGAACTGATCTTGGTTGATTCGCAGGTTTGTATCTTTAAATTATGAAAGGGTGCGTTGATAACTAATTTGTTTACACCTGGCCCAACCGCCATTTCGCTGGGGTTGGTCCTGATACGGTACTCCTGGGATGTTAGGTAATTGCTGATTTTCCCTGTGACTCCGATACTATCAAGGCCGTAAAGGCCAAGGCCGCAGAATACCACCACCAGTATGATAAAGATGCTGAATAGATCGTACTTGACCGGTGAGCTGTTGTCTTTCCCCCAACAGGATAGGATGAGAACCTCCAGGCCGAGGAGAACAAAAACCAGCGGCCACCACTTCACTACAGCATCAAATACAGCTTTGTTATTTATCTTGGCATAAAAGAGACTTATCCCTGTGGCGATCAGGACCAGCCCCATAGAAACAGTACCTACTCTCCACTGCCGCATTGTTCATCCCTGCCTTCCTCATTAGAATGATTTTCATGCCCAGCAGAGCTTCTCCTCAATTCAATTTTCGAACCGGAAAGAAGTTTTATCCCTCCAGCTATGAGGATGACGGCCACAACAGCGGTCTGCAGGTAACCATGGATTTCCGGGGTAAGTAGAGGTGTGATGTGTCTTTCCAGAATCACCAGACATCCAAGGATAATCAATAACCACCCCACAAGGCGGGGATGGGATTCCATCCAGGTCCAAAGTACTGGTTTATGGTGTTTTTCACCTACTGCTGTTTCTACTCTCTGCAGGGCATCAAACAGACTGTAAAACCAGACCACCGGAAGGACAAAAAGGAACAAACTCATATTCAGCCAGCCCATTAGAAAGGCGGCGAAAAAGAAGACTGCCATTAAAAAGGCACCTTCTCTAAGGTAACCTAAATACATATGTCCGGCACCCGGCACCAGAGAGAGGGCGGCAGTAATCATCTTTTTGTTGTCACCGAAAGATTCAATATCTTCGAAAGGTGCTGTTTGCCCGGATTCGGCTGAAACGCGCATTTTATCGATGAGAGTAAAGGCATCGATCAGGGCGAAAAACCAGATCAGCGGCAGGGCAAAGGCCAGGATAACGAATATGTCTGCACCGGTAAGGCCCGCCAATCCGAGTGTTCCGAAGATGGCACCAAAGAACAGGGCAAAGAAAATCATCGCCCGTTTGGCAAATCCCAGATAAAGGTGGCTTAGGCCAGGTATGAAAGACAAAATGAAAGTCACGAATTTGCTTTTGCTGTTCATTATCTTACCTCCTCTTACTCCTGATTTTCAAAGCGTATGATCAACTGATGGGTTTGATCAACAATCTTTTTAGAAAATTGGATATCCATTTTTTGTTCAATTTTTTGGCTGTTCAGTTCTGTTGTGCCAGCGACATTGGAATACCCTTTGACCAAGGCTTGAAATGCCCCTCCGCCCATCAAGGCGATGGTAAGTACCGCTGCAGCAGCATAGTAGGCCAATAGGTTTTGACTTTGCTTGACCCACCGGAAGCATGGGGACGGTCCTCTTGCTTCCCTTGCGTCCTCTCGGTTGATCATGCTGATCACAGTATCTGTAAAGTCCGGGGGTATGGCTTTTTGTGCCTGAGCAATCTCTTCCTCATTAATGGAATTGAGAAAGGCATCCAGGCATTTTTGGCATCCCTGAAGATGTTCCTCCATGAAACGGGATCGTCCTTTGGGGTATTCACCCCTTCTAAACATCTGCCATTCCTTTTCATTAAAGTGTTTCATTCGGTTCATCCCCCCATTCTTGGCGAAAGACCTTGCGAGCTCGGTAAAGTCGTGATTCCACTGTTCTAGGGCTTATGCCCTCTTCTTGAGCAATTTCCTGATAGTTTTTGTCTTGAAAGTAGAATTTATCGAGTACCATTTTGTAGATTAAAGGAAGCCGCTGGAGAACTTTGTTTACCCTAGCTTCCTTTTCTCTTTGCAGCAGCAGTTTCTCCAGTTCCCCACCGCTGCCGTCATCCCTTCCCAGTATCGAATCTGCAGTTTCCAATTCACAGATGGGAAGGGGCGTCTTTCTTTTATAATCAAGAGCCTTGTTGGCGGTGATTCTACCAATCCATCCCTTAAAGTTCTGGTGCTGGTATGAGGCAAGGGACCGGTAAACCTGAAGAAAAACCTCCTGGGCGATGTCTTTGGCTGTTTCTTCGTCCCGGACAAAACTCAGTACAATAGCAAAAACATATCCTTTATACTTTTCTACGAGCAGTGAAAAGGCATCTTGCTCACCGTCCAGGCAGCGCTGGACCAGAATGTCGCTCATTGCATAGTTCATCCCCTCCAAACCACTATCGTCCAGGACATATACATTACTTTTACATCACTAATTCTCCCTCCTTCAAGGGCCCTCAATATATATAACGGTTCGCGACGATAGAAACCCTGCAAAACCTGCTAAAAAAATTTCTAACGGGCGTCAGACTAGTTTTTTTGCCTTAAATAGGCAGGCGTTAAGGATGCAGCAGGGTAGATATGAGTGCAGGCATAAGAACCGTCTCCGTGCTTGGGGTGGACATCAGAACCGTCCCCGTGTCCACCCAAAAGAAAAACCCGGGAAAATTGGATTTCCCAGGTTTATAAGAAGAGCATTGCGCAAGTTATTAAACAACTTTGGGGGAAGAACCCGCCTTTCGGGTTCAGGGGTTAGTATAACAGATAGATGTTTCAGCCATATAAAAAAGTGTTACAAATATGTTACAAAAGGAGGGTGGACAGCAGAACCGTCCCGGTGTCCAACCCGTCTCCACCGTGTCCATTAAACCAGTCCTAGGAGGAAGGCGAGTTGTGCTACAACTAGGGTCACGATGATGGCTACTCCCAGGGGCATTAAGGCTGAGAAAATGGTCCATTTGATGCTTTTTGTTTCCTTATAAATGGTCAGCAGGGTTGTGCCGCAGGGGTAGTGAAGGAGCGAGAAGAGCATCATTGACAGTGCGGTAAGCCAGGTCCAGCCGTTATCCACCAGCAGCATTCTGAGGGCATTCAAACTGTCCAGTTCCAGCATGGCCCCCGCTGAGACATAACTCATGATCATAATCGGTAACACGATCTCGTTGGCAGGGAGACCCAGGATAAAGGCCATCAGTATGATGCCGTCTAAACCGAGAAGATGGGCGAAGGGATCCAGCCAACCAGCTAGATGCCCGATGATGCTGAGGTCACCGATATAGATATTGGCCAGGATCCAGGTGATGGCACCTGCTGGGGCGGCTACCACCACAGCTCGTGTGAGCACAAAAATGGTCCGGTCAAGCAGTGAGCGGACGAGGATTCTGCCGACTTGGGGCTTGCGGTAAGGCGGCAGTTCCAGTGTAAAAAAAGATGGTATCCCTTTCAGAACGGTTTTTGACAGCAGCCAGGACATCAGTAGGGTGATCGCTATACCTACCAGGACCAGGGCAACCACCATCACCGTTGCTGCAGCTGTACTGTAGGCGGCGGCTACTGCACCCCCCATGAAGACCATCGACAGGGTGATCAGGGTGGGAAAACGCCCGTTGCAGGGAACAAAGTTATTTGTCAGTATGGCAATCAGCCGTTCCCGGGGGGATTCGATGATCCGGCAGGAAATCACCCCGGCCGCATTGCATCCAAACCCCATGCACATCGTCAGTGCCTGCTTTCCATGAGTACATGCCTTCTTGAAATAGCGGTCCAGGTTAAAGGCCACCCGGGGCAGGTACCCTAGGTCTTCTAATAATGTAAACAAGGGGAAGAAGATGGCCATGGGAGGCAGCATTACCGACACAACCCAGGCCAAGCTGCGGTACATTCCCAGCACCAGGACACCGTGCAGCCAGTCAGGAGCACCAACCAACAGAAAGAACTTTGTGAGCTGTTCTTCAAACCAGAAAAGTCCTACAGCAAGCATTTGTGACGGATAGTTGGCCCCGGTGACTGTCAACCAGAGGACTGCTCCCAAGAGAATCAGCATGATGGGGATGCCCAGCATGCGGGATGTGAGCACATTGTCAATTTTTTGGTCCAATTCTGTTCTTCGTTCGTATTGATGGTGGACGACCTTCCCGGCAATGGTCTCAGCACAGCTGTAAATGCTGCTGACAATGGAGTCCCGTATTTCCTGTCTCTTTTTGGAGTATTTTTCACTGTCGATTTCAGAAAGAAGGGAGGCCAGGGAATGGTTTACCGCTCCCATGCCGCTGCCTCCTTCTTCAGAACAACCCCCTTTAATTCTTCCTCCAGGGGATCACAGAGAGTCTCGATGATGCTGGTATCGCCCTCCAGTAGACGCAGGGCGACCCAGCGGTGATTCACCCATTGGGGAAGAAATGCCTGGATTTTTGTCGCCAGTTCTGCTGCGGCATGCTCCACATCTGGTTCATAGGTGACCAGCCGTGGAGAGGTTTTAACCGCACCTGCTGCCAGATCTAAAATTGCATCTTTTAGATCTTTTAGGCCGATACCATCCCGTGCAGTGGTGGGGATACAGGGCACACCCAGTTCTCTGGAAAGAGCCGCAGCATCCACTTTGATCTTCCTTCTCCTGGCTTCATCCATCAGGTTGATGCAGACCACAACTCTTGGGGAAATCTCCATCACCTGCAGCACTAAGTTCAGGTTTCGTTCCAGGCAGGTGGCATCTGTTACTACAACGATGGCATCAGGGCGGCCGAGGCAGATGAAGTCCCGGGCTACCTGTTCATCAGCTGATGTTGCCAGCAGGGAATAGGTTCCTGGGAGATCCACGAGCAGGATCTTTTTATTCCTGTGACAAAAAGTCCCCTCAGCTCTTAGGACCGTTTTACCCGGCCAATTGCCGGTATGCTGTTTCAACCCTGTTAGAGCATTGAACACCGTACTCTTCCCCGTATTGGGGTTTCCTGCTAGAGCAACCACCAACTGATCTGGCTGTGTTTTCAGGCCGAAGGCTTCATAAAATGCGTTTATTCCACACGATTGATCTATAAGTTCCATCTTTCTTATCCTCCATGACGGTTCTAGTCAGTTTGAATTAAAATTTGGTTTGCGTCTTCATTGCGCAGGGCAATAATCGCTCCCCTGATGTTAAAGGCAGCTGGATCTCCTGCTGGGCTGCGGCGGATCGCCTCTACCCATGACCCCGTCACCAATCCCAGATCCAGCAGATGGCGTCTGATAAGCCCCTGGGCTGTTAGAGAGGCAACCTTTCCAGATGCTCCATTGGGAAGCTGTGAAAGTGGCACAATAGTTCTTGACATTGGATCAACCTCCTTTTATATTGGATGAGTTGGTTTTTTCAGTCTTTTAGTAGCAGTGGGTAACAAAATTAGCCGTGGCTAAGTTAGGGATTTTTATAGTAATATATTCTTTCCGGCGTTTTGGGTGCCTGTCCGGCGAACTGATCTCTGCAATTTATGTTGCCTTGGGAACTAGCAACAAAATAAAGTTGGTTATGCAGGAAATGGTTTCTATTTGTCGTAATGGTCACTATAGTAGTGTGTTGCTTCTGGGTTCACCTATATGTTAGAATTGTCGGCAAGTTTTGACATATTGGGCAAATGCGAAAGGCTGGGTAGGTAAATGGGGGTTCTTGAGGAAATGTTTTGGGGGAGACCGAAGATATGATGAGAAAAATGACCAATGTTGCGTTTATTTTGATAATTGGAATTTTAATTGTTGTCGGTATTACCTTTGACGGAAAAAGGGCAATTTCCCAGGGGATCGATGAACAAAATGCAAGCATTCTAAGCGATTCTATTGTTACTGCACCTCAAACCAAAGAAACGCAAAAAGAGTCACATACTGAGCTTGCTATTAGAAAATATACAAACCATAGAAAAAGTGTACAGATTGCCCAAACGGATCAACCTACAAAGCCAAAGACACAAACGAATCGATCTGGTCCCAAAAAGCAGTATTATCAGGCGAAACCATTCAAAATTGATGTTAGTATTGGCGAGCAAAAGGTGCGAATCTATAAAGATAATGATGTTTTACAGGAATTCACAGTGTCTACCGGATCTGATAACTGTACACCGTTGGGTACCTTCACTATCCAGACCAAGGGAGAATGGTTTTTTAGTGAAAAGTATCAACAGGGAGGC
>CALGIY010000040.1 GCA_937914965.1 uncultured Thermoanaerobacteraceae bacterium
ATTGTATTCCACAGCATAATACTGCAACCTAGCTAAACAGACATCACAAAAGTAGGTCGTTTTCTTGTTTCTTTCTAGCCGTTCAAAGTCCTTATGGACACTTGTTATTATTTCTTTCTTACCACAGAGAGCACAACGCACTTCCATGGATATTACCCCTCTCGGTTTTAGGAAGCAAGTTCCCTTAATATCTTTTCGAGACTGGTAATAAAACGTTTATTTTGATCTGGTGTGCCAATTGTAACCCTGATGTAAGTTGGATGGTCAAAGATATCTCCTGTTCTAACAATTACCCCTTCTCGAAGCAAAGCTTTAAATACCACCTTGGAATCCATTTTAAGATCAACAAAGATAAAATTCGCTTCAGAGGGAATGTACTCTAAATTAAGTCTTTCAAATGCCTGGTAGAGATATGCCTTCCCCTCAAGGATAATTTCTTTGCTTTGCCGTAGGTGTGCCTCATCCCTAAGGGCAGCTACAGCCGCTTCCTGGGACAGCAGATTAACATTAAAAGGTTCTCTCACCCGGTTAAGCATGGAAATTATCTCACGATTTGCAATACCATACCCAATTCGTAAGCCTGCTAGTCCGTAGATCTTGGAGAAAGTACGCAGGACAATTACCCGTTTGTTGTTGATCAGCTCAACTCCACTGGTGTAGCTAGGATCATTTACATATTCATAATATGCTTCGTCAACAACAACTAATATCTCAGGCGGGATTATTTCTAAAAATTTACGGACCTCTTCTTTGGTAAGAATAGTGCCTGTAGGATTATTTGGATTGCATAGAAAGATGATTTTAGTATTCTTTTTAATATTTTGGGCTATTTTTTCGAGATCATGTTTAAAGTCTCTGTCTAAAGGTACAGCAATCGGTTTTGCCCCCATTAACTTGCTAACAAAAATATATTCAGAGAAGGAGGGCCAAGCATGGATTACCTCATCCTCGGGGTTAAGAAAAGCCTCCCCGATCATTTTAAGAATTTCATCTGTTCCATTTCCGATGATAAACTGGTCTTCCGAAAGATTGTGCAGAGAAGCCAGTTCTTTCTTTAAATAAAAACAATTGCTGTCAGGATAATTAAAGACGTGAGGTATTGCTGCTCTCAATGCTTCCGTAACAGCAGGTGAAGGACCCAATGGGTTTTCATTGGAAGCTAGTTTTATAACTCCAGTTATGCCAAATTCCCTTTCAACTTCTTCAATAGGTTTGCCTGGAACATACGGTTTAAGTGTAAAAATTGCTGGACGCCCTAAATCCCTTATCTTATTCAATTCCTTTCCTCCTCTTCCGAACTCATATATGTTTCTTTAAAACTAGCAGGAACTCCTGCCAGTTTGCATTTTCTGTTCCGCCTTTTCAGATACCAGTTCTTAGACAAAACGGGGTAAAACGAAACAAGCTCGGTGCAGTTCAGCAGTATAGTAGCGTGTATTTATTGAAGGAGCGTGTCGGTAATTCTGAAGGGAATCATAGCGTTTGGATCCCCTAGTGAAACTCCAGTAACCACTGATATAACTGGGAACACAGGTCAAGTAAACTTTTGTTAAGTCGAAGTAAACATTTATTCGGTTCTGTATATCCTGGAATAAATCTCGGCTAAACTGAAACAAAGAGAATCTGTATGGTTACAAACAGTTCTTATCCTCTGTGGTTTTTTGATACCTGATATCGACCTCCACTGTGAGCCTGTAGACATTACACATCTGGACTATTCTTGAAGTTGTACGTTTGCCAAGAAACTTCTCAATTTCAGAGAGATCTAAATTGGTTGTAATAATTACCGGGAGATGGTAATTCAGCCGGTAATTTAGAATGGAGTATAACTTATTGCATGTCCAGGGTGTATAATTATGGGCACCAAGATCATCCAAGACCAGAACTTCTACCTGGCGTGCTCCCCTCAGCAGGGCAACTTCATTGACATCCTTGTCTTCAAACCCTTTATGATAAGTGGATCTCAGTTCATCAAGGAAGTCTGGAACAACCAAAAATAAAATCTGGACTCCCTGATTTAACAAGAAATTTGTTATGGATCCTGCAAGGTATGTCTTTCCGGATCCAACATCACCAGTTAATAAAAGGCCCGGTGTATCTGGACTTTTTAAATAATTGTATACAAACTGCTGCGCCCCCCCGAGGACACTAGCTGCCCTTTCCCGGTGTTCTCCCTGGTAATAGTCAAGTCGAAATTTTTCAAAGCTATAAGTTTGTATTTCCGGGGTGATATTGGCGTAGTCATATTGACGCTCCAGGTACCGCTGTTTCACGCAATTACAGATACGCGCCTTCTCTCCGGCGACAATAATGAGTCCCCGATCCTGGCAAATCTGACAGCGTGGTGTCTCTGACTGGTGG
>CALGIY010000041.1 GCA_937914965.1 uncultured Thermoanaerobacteraceae bacterium
TATTGAGGTCGTCCTCTTTGGCGCACTCTGGGGTGGGCTTTTATCGCTGCTGGCCATCTTGATTAAGAGAAAGCCCGCGGTTCTGCAGAGGTTCGGCACCGGCCTTAAAATGCTGGTGATCACTCAGGGCAGAGCCGGGAAGGAGTTTGTGCTTCCAGCGGAAGATGTGGTTGAACAGGAACGTGTCTATGTTCCTTACGGGTTGGCCATCTTTTTGGGAGTTGTGACCAGTTTATTGGTTGATATCTTACCATAATGTAGGTGAGAGATAAGATGAAACTTATTGTGAAGCAAAATCAAAGATTAAGGTGTGAACGTGGGCAGACTCTGGTGGAATTCGCCCTGCTGGTACCCGTTCTTCTGCTCTTAATCTTCGGGGCCATCGAGTTCGGGCGTGTTTTTCATGCCACACATGTAATCACCAGTGCCGCGCGGGAGGGGGCAAGAGCTGCTGCTGTGCATAAAGGTAATACGGAGATCGCAGATAAGGTAAAAGACGCGGCCAGCAGTCTGGTTGATCCAAGCAACGTCATTATTAAGGATAACAGTGCATATCAAAACACTCAGCCGGCTGTAAATCAGGTCATTTTTACAATTGATAAGTATGATCTTAGCCAGCGGGATGTCGGGGAAGTGACGATCAAAATCAAAACGAAAATAAAGATCATCGTGCCAATTATCAACTCGATATTAGGGAATGAGAAAGTGATCAGCAGTGAAGCAGTGATGAGGTTGGAATAAATCTTATTAAGGTGGTGTGATTATGCTGCCTAAAAGTTTTATGCGTAAATGTCTCTTATTTTCAGCAGACCAGCGAGGTGCTGTACTGGTTTTAGTTTCCCTGTCGCTGGTGGCATTGATGGGTTTTGCCGCTTTCTGTTTGGATGTAGGGGTGCTATATAAGGCCCGCCGGGAGATGGTGACTGCTGCAGATGCCGCAGCTCTAGCCGGGGCAAAGGAACTTGCGATTTCAAAAGGGGCTAATGTAACCGAAGCTATATCAGAAGCAAAAAAATATGCCACCGAAAAGAACGGTGCCGATGAAACCCATACCAACGCGGGAGTTAAGAACATTGGAATCGATGGAAGACAGGTCATTGAAGTCACAGCAGGCAAAAATACCGAGTACACCTTTGCCAAAGTTCTAGGTTTTAAAAATAAAATTGTTAGTGCTAAAGCAGTGGCAACCTGGGGTTATCCTACAGAGGTAAAAGGGGGTAATGTTCTTCCTTTATTCATTGATGAAGATCAATATAAACTAGGTGACGGTAATCTACATGATGAAAAATTAGAATATCCCGGAAACTGGGGGCTATTGGATGTTGGCTCAGGTGAGAATGCTGTTAACTTGGCGATCCAAGGGTACCCTCTTGATTTAAGCAAGGTGTTTAGTGTAGGGGAGATAGTAACTGGCGAATCAAAACCAGGATTAGGTCAGTCTATTATTGATGCAATAGAAAAAGATTTTTCTCCCCCAGAAAAGGATGGGCGTATGATCAGGTATGACAGGAATGAAGTGACCATGGATGGTCTTATTCCTATTATTAAAGTTAGCGAAGAAAAAAGTGAGGGAAAGCTGAAGCTCGAAATCCTTGGTTTCGCTGTTTACCGGATAAAAGATGTTGTGGTTGACAATGAAGGCAATGGATCTAAAAACGCAGATCCGGCTCTTGTAGGAGGGACACCTCCAATGAACTACCAAAAACCTGACGGTTCTGGTCCTTACGCAAAAGGAACCATCATCGGCAAGCTTATCTCCGGTGAAATGATTGATGTGAATGTTGTTTTAAAAGAAGGGGATCAAGACCCTTCATACGATTATGGTGCCGCTTATGTCAAGCTGATTGATTAGGAGGGAATTTCATGAACCTCAACAATCGTACCATTCTAATCATAGCTCTCGTTCTTGCTGCTGTGACAGGCCTTGTGGCCTATTACTATCTATCTGAAACTGCTGTCGCGGGGGATGCTGTTCCTGTGCTGGTGGCAGATGTGGATGTAGGTGCCAACACGGTGATGAGCCAAGAAATGGTCAGGGTGCAGCAGATTCCTACCAAATATGCGCATCCTCAGGCTCTGCGCAGTCCACAGGCGGTAAACGGTAAGATTTCCAAGGCACAGCTGTTGAAGGGTGAGCAGATTTTGAGCAGCAAGGTTTCAGACCGGGAGCAGCCGGGGGATCGTTTTTCTTACAAGATTCCCGATAAGATGAGGGCGATGACCCTGGCTGTTAATGAAGTAACAGGTGTTGCCGGGTTCCCCACTGTGGGAGACATTGTCGATATCCTGCTGACCAAGGGAAAGGATGAAGGTGCTGTCACCACTACAGTCCTTCAGAACAAGGAAATCCTGGCAACTGGCAGTGTCAGTATACCGCAGGAAGATGGGGAACAGCGTATTGTTCCAACTGTTACCCTGTGTGTGACACCAGAGGAAGCGCAGCAGATCAGTACCTATGAAAGCACAGGAAAAGTAAGATTTACCCTGCGCTCACCGGCAGATAAAGAGGTTGCTGCACTAGCACCTGCATCAGCACAGTAGGGGGTGTTTGACTTGAGTGTTTATACAATTAAGGTGTTTCTGGTCAACTCGGACCAAGAAGCAGCAAAGTCTCTGGTGGAAGTTCTCTCCAATGTGGAAGACATAGAAATCATCGGGGATGCCAACAGGAGGGAGAGCGCTCTGGCCATGCTCGGTGAACTCCTGCCCAATGTGGTAATTATTGATGACGAACTGCCTGGTGGCGCCTACTCATTGGCTGAAGAGATCACCCAGAAATTTATAAATATGGCTGTGATTATTCTGGCCAAACCGCCCATTGATCAGGCCTTTCGCGATGCACTGCAGGCTGGGGCCAGGGGTGTATTGGGTAAACCCGTTAACTTTCCAGACCTGGTGGAAGCTATTTATGGTGCTTATGAATATGAGAAAAAGCGGCGAGTACTGCTCCCTTCGAAAACCATCGAAGAATCGCGTAAGCGGAAGGCTAAAGTGATCACTGTTTTCAGTGGGAAGGGTGGGGTCGGAAAGACCACACTGGCTGTTAACTTGGCTACCACCTTGGCCAAAAAATATGAAGCGAGAACCATGCTCTGGGACCTCGACCTGCATCACGGGATCGTAGCTGTTGCTACCAATATCGTTCAGAGAAGACATATCACCGATCTGCTCAATGAGATTCAGTATTTGGATGGTGATCTACTGGAAAGCTACCTGGAAAGGCATGAATCTGGCTTGATGGTTCTCCCCGCACCCTTTACTCCTGAGTTTGCTGACTTCGTTTCCACTGAGCATGTTACCAAACTTCTCTCAGTTGCCCGGGAGAATTGGGATTATATCATTGTGGACTGTCCTTCTTTCTTCCATGAACCTGCTGTTGCTGCTATGAGGCAGTCAGACCTGATCTTGTTGGTGGGTTCTTTGGATATGGGGACCATCAAAAACCTCAAGGCTTGTTTGATGATTATGGATAAGCTTAATTTTTCCAGGACACGCCTGCGGCTTGTGGTCAATCGTGTCGGTAGAGAATTCGGTGTTTACTTGAAGGATATAGAGGCAACTTTAAAGATGCCGGTATTTGCCACCATACCAGCAGATGCTAACAGTGTCCTGACAGGTCTTAACCAGGGTGTTCCTCCCGCATACAGCCAGCCTAATTCTGATTTTTCACGGGGGATACAAATGCTGGCTGAGAAAGTGTTTGACCGTGAAGAGATTGAGGAGCCTGAAAAAAAGAAGAAAAAGGTGTCTGGTTTCTTCAATTTTATGAAATAAAGAGGGGGATCTTATGCAGAACGATCGGAATATCAAATTAAAGGCCAGTCCCCTTTTTGAGTTAGGTAAGGAACTGGTTAACCAGAAAACAACACCTGAAGAAAACCCGGAACTTGCTGAAAAGCTGGCCTTCATTGAGCAGCTGGAGGAAACCACTTTAAAGAGGGCCATTGATGAGATGGAAGAACAGGATATAACGATCAATATTAACAATGTTTCTCCGAAAGAAAAGGCACAAATCAGGATGCTGATTTCCCAGGTGGTTAATACCTTGTTTGCGGAAGAACGAAAATTCATCGGCCGTGCTGGCCGTGAGCGGGTTATCAGTGATGTCACAGATGAAGTTACCGGCTATGGTCCCATTGACCCCTTTATCCATGATCCCGAAGTTTCCGAAATCATGGTCAATGGTCCGAGAAAAGTGTATATAGAAAAAAATGGGCGTATTTTAAAAACTGATGTTCGTTTTCGCGGTGATCATCATGTGCGCCACACCATCGAAAAAATTATCAGTCCTCTGGGTAGGAGGATCGATGAAACCTCCCCCATGGTAGATGCCCGGCTTCCAGATGGATCCCGGGTCAACGCTATCATTCCTCCCCTGGTTTTGAACGGACCCACACTGACGATTCGCAAGTTTGCTGTTGAGCCGTATACAGTGGAGGATATGATCGCTTTCGGCACCTTCACTACTGAGATGACAATTTTCTTAAAGGCCTGTGTCGAGAGCAGGATCAACATCATTGTTTCCGGTGGTACCAGTTCAGGAAAAACCACTACCCTCAATGTGCTCTCCGGTTTTATCCCGGAAGACGAGAGAATCATCACCATTGAGGATGCTGCTGAACTGCAGGTGCGCCAGGAACATAATGTCCGGATGGAATCGAGACCCCCCAATATCGAAGGTAAAGGAGCCATAGCCATTCGCGATCTGGTGATAAATGCTCTGC
>CALGIY010000042.1 GCA_937914965.1 uncultured Thermoanaerobacteraceae bacterium
GTTGGAATTCAGATCCAGCCATGGTCACCATGATTCAGCGACAGATGTCCTCTACAAGTGGGGGCATAACATGCAGGTCGATGGATTGTGCAGGAAAGAGATATTGAAGGCTTATCTTATTGACCCTCAAGGGGAGAAAAGGGATCTGGCTATTGGTGAAGCAGAGGAAGCAGCTTATAAGCTCACCTTTACTCCTGAACAAGCTGGTTTTTACAGGCCGGTGATAGAGGCAGATGGTATTACCACGGTAACGGTTGATGGCCAGTATCTGAGCGTACCCAAAAAGGATTGTGAATTTCCTCTGGAGTCCGCCGCTTTTACCCACTATTCAAGTGCTATAATACCGGTGGGGCATGACCTGGAAGGGGATGTGCAGGCTGTTGGAGGCAACCTGGAACTGATGCCTCGCTTTTGGAAGCCCTGGAGGGCCGGGGATACCATTGAGCTGCAGGTCAAGGTTAAAGGATCACCTGCACCTGGCACCGAGGTAGCGCTGATTTACGGCATGGATGAGGATAATAAAGAACCTCTGGTCAAAGAGGCGGACAGTGAGGGATTGGTTGATTTCACCTTTGAGAAGCCTGGATACTACCTGGCTATGGTTAGGTACATGGATAATGATGATGTCCGAGAAGGGTACTACGACCGCAGAAACTATACAGCTACATTACATATACTGGTGACAAAGTAGGGGCATTGCCATCAGGTGGCTGTGAACAGGGTAAATACCTGATATTGTCGATTGCGGTGTTCGCAATCTGTAGTATATGCTGAGTCAAGCGGCTTCATACAGGGCGCCCAAATCAAACCCATTGATGGGGGTGGCAAGGGTTTCCATTTGAAGCCGCTTCCTGTTTTATTCACACATCCAATATGTATCAGCGGTCCATATTACAGTAAGTCAGAATATATTTCATTATTATTTTTGTTGTAAATGACAACTTGTTTTAATTCCATAGACTATAAAATATTACTAAAAACTTGCTTACAGTGTATGCTCATCAAATCTTTTCCACCGTGGGCAATTAGAGTAGATAGCCTGCTTATAAGGTGCCGAAAAGGTCTTGTTTCCAGCGATAAGTAGGTATGGACTCTCCGTACTGGGGTTCGTGGCTTAATTTAAGGTACTAGTTGTATATTTAATAGTGTTTGGCATACTAAGATTAGCCAGTCAGGTTGAATTGCAGTACCAAAATCGACGTTATTATTAATATGAGTAAATTTCTCCCTTTATTTCTTGTTTAATTGAGTGTTATAATCAGACAGGACCGCGTATCAGCCACCTCTGAGTAAAATGCTGGTTATACCGTTGGCTTTGAAAATGGTCACGGTTTATATATCAGATTCAAGACTGCGTTTATTAATTCACTGGAAAGGATGAAACCAATGGAAAAATTAGTTCTGCCGGCGAACTCTGGTGTAGCAGCAGTAGGATTAAAAATAGGCTTGATTGTCCCTCATGATGATATTGCTTCTATAACAGCAGATGCGGTTAAGCCGATAGCTATCGATGGTGATATTGTTTGTATTACTGAGGCTGTTGTCGCCAGGTCCCAAAACCGTTATGTTTCTTGCAGTGAACTGGCAGTAGACGTTCAAGAAAAATTACAACTAAAACCTGGCAGCACCCTGGCTGTGATCAGCCCTATCGCCAGCCGGAACCGTTTTGCTTTGATTCTGAAAACTTTAGCCATGGCAACCCGGGGCGGCAAGGTAATTGTTCAATTCCCGATTCCCTTTGATGAAGTTGGTAACCAGGTGATTGATGAGGATTTTTCCACTATTCGCTTGAGGCTCAAAAAAACCTTGCAGAGCCTGCGCGAAGCTAGAGGGAATACTCCCATGCTCAATGTGCTTATCCGGGAGATTATTGCGGCATTGAAGCTGCAGGAAACAGGTTACCATCTTGTCAGTATCCGTAAGATTACCGGACAAGGAATAGCGGATCTGACCGTGAAGACTCCAGAAGGTAAACTTGCTGTCATAGAAGTGACCTTCTCGGATCTAAAGAAAGCAGCAAAGAAAGCTGTGGGTATCCAACGGGATGTACCTGAGGCAGAACAGGCGATGGCCATCGCTGTTAACCTGGAGCACCATTATTTAACACTGGTTGATGCCAATGCTTACTTGGAACAACAGGATGTTGAGCCGCTAACTCTAGATTTTTCTGAGCAGCTCAATAGTTATTATGAACCAGATGTAATTTTCGCCAATGAGATGGAAAGTCATATCTTTTCCCACCCGATCACCGATGTGGATTACAAGGAATTATATGTAAAAATCATTGAAGAGGGAGGAGCCCGGGGAGAAGTTATTTACACCAACAATCCCTTTAAGGTCTATGACCGCGGTTACATTGACGGCGTTTGTATCGGTGCTGTTCATGAAAGGGAAAAACTGCGGGGACTATTCCGTTCCTTTGCAATGGTGCCAGTAATCACCATCCAGGATGTAGGGCCTCAACCCTGGGGAGTGATCGGTTCAAATGTTTCCGATTTCGAAGAGGGAGTTCTCAAACTCCTACCTGAAGATGGTAACGGAACAGCAGACATGATTAAAGAAAAAATTAGTGAGGTAACCGGTAAATCAGTGGAAGTGCTTATCTTTGGAGATGGGGCGTACAAGGACCCGGATACTGGAATCTATGAACTGGCTGATCCTCATCCTGCTATTGGAGTGAGCAGCGGATTGGGAAAAGCAGGGCTGCGCACCGGATCCAAACTGAAGCTTATAGTAGATACCCTGTACCGCAAGGGTTATACGAAAGAAGAAATTATCGATTACTTGGACAATAAAAGTGGAGAGGATGTCAGTGAACTGGGGACAACCCCTAGAAGCGCTACCAGTATTATCGGAACACTGGCTGACCTTATCGCTGGATCAGCCGATGCGGGCACACCGATCGTCTTGGTCAGAGGGTTCACGTATGCTCAGAAATCCACAAAGGCGGAAGAGTAAACAACGTTATCTTGGAAGTTTTGTGATATAGAGCTCTAATGTATTTGAGAATGAGCCACGAAAGTGTTTTTACCTGCCCGAGCAGGGTAAGACTTTCGTGGCTTTTTTATAATTTCGCTATGTTCTCTTTCAAAGCAGGATGATGGCAGCTGCCGATGATTGTTGAATCTTATACTGTTTAGCGAAGTTAACTTTATTTTTGCTATTATTCCCATACAAGGGCAGGGTTTTATAGTTTTTTGTAGAAATCAAGGAGTAGAACAACTGGAGTTATTCTACAATTTATGCCAAGCAGATCTGATCTGATTGTTCATCGAAAGCACCGCGATATAGATACCACAAATGTATACAACCTTTTTGAGCTAGGTCCAGTCTTTAGTGATTTATTAATGCAAATTGCTTAGGTTGTACTCACTAGCTGCTGGCAAAGGGGGTCTTCAGCTTGGAGGATGAATATTGGGAAGAGACCAGAGAGGAAGATTCAGAAAAGGCAAGATTGGGAGTAGTGTTGGGAGTGGTCTTGTTTTTTATTATTCTTTTCATGTAAGCATGACCAGTTACTGTCGCTGCGAGCCGCTGGTCGGTTTGCCTCTTTAAATTAATTACTTTGTATTCCAAAACAAAATCCCTGTTCCTGCTGTATTAATGCAGGGCAGGGGTTTTTATCTTACTTAATATTACAGGGAAAATGGCCTCTACTGGCGAAGAAATTATATGTTGAACAGGGTCAATTTTAAGAGAGAGGGGCTATAAGATGAAGGCCAGTGCAAGAGTTTTCGATCATGCCCAAAACCCCCGCAACTGCGGTGAAATGAAGGATGCCAACGGTGTGATGATCAATGTTCAAGACTGCGGGGACATTGTGATGTTCTTTATCAAAGTAGAGAACATGGTGCTGGAGAAGGTAAACTTTCTGGTACAGGGGTGCCACAACCTAATCGCCTGCTGCAGTATGCTCACTGTTCTGGCGCGGGGTAAAACCATTTGGGAGGCCATGGAGATAACGCCCGAACAGATTATTAATGCCCTTGATAATGGACTCCCACCAGAGGAGCTGCATGCTGCTAGTTATGCCTGTGATGCCCTTTACGGGGCCATTCAGGACTACTTATCCAGGGAGAAAGAAGAGGGACACGCAAACCTTCACCGCAGCATGATGGGGGAAGGTTGGAGGTCGCTTTATGTCCAGGCCCAGCGCGGGCAGTATAACTTGGAGAACATTTACCAGAAACGTAAGAAAAAGGCTGAGTAAAGACAATTACGCTTTGTTCTTATCAAAGTATTATATCTTCAATTCCTGCTCCTTTTGATACTCCCTCACTAACTGCACACCGAAAAGGGGTGTGTGAATGCAGATATCAGGTTTTTCAAAGTGTATAGCTTGATCTATTTGGAGAAGCCCACCATCAATGATGTAAGCTAAAGGATCTGCAGCAAAGAGCGCTGCATGAAAAAGTAATCGTCTAGCCATGGGATCTTTATCGGCATGGGTTGTGAGCCAGTGGTGGAGTTGTTCTTTATTATAATTCATTAATGAAAACATAAAACCTGTGACGATAGCTGGGGAAACTAATTCTCCCAGGATGAAAAAAGTAGTAATTGATTCGACCAATTTAGTATAGGTGCACTCGGTGGCCTTCTTTTCCGTCGAATTATTATAACCAGCATCATAAATTTGCATGATTGTCTTGATTGTTAATTGCCATGCAGGGCAAGATTCGCCATCGAAATTCAACAAAGCTATATCTGATGCGCCTAGTTCATCTTGGTTATTGTTTTCTATGGAAACAGGTATACCTATAGAAGCAAGACTTTTCAACATATTCTCGGATGGATTAAGCTCTCCACGTAAGATCCTGGAGAGGTTTGAATGGTTTACTCCCGCCTCGGACGCAATAGCCCGGATAGATTTACCTGGTTTATATTGTTTCAAGAGTTCTCTCAAATGACTTCCCTGTTCTTGTTCCCATTTCCTCAAGACATATAACCCCCTAGAAAATTTCAACACATATTGTATCACAATCTACTATAAATAAAATGTTTTAGTTGCAAATGGTCTAGAATGGTTGTTGCAATATTGGTTACATTGTTGTATACTAGAATAGAACATTATTAATACAGTGTAAACAAATTTATCAGCACAGTTCTTGCTCGCTTTTGTATAGCAAAGTTAGTATCAGAAGAGGGGGTTTCTTGCCCCCTCTTATACATATTCGAAAGTATTTCTGCAGCTATAGAGTATGTTTCTATAAAAAGCAGGAGAGGAGTTGAATCAATTGCACTATCGAGATTTTTTAGATTTAATATCAAATTTGAATGTTGGTGACCGCATAAGTGTTAAATGGTCTAACAAGAGGAGGGGTATAGGGAAAGAGTGCTATTTATCTGAAGGGGAAATAGTTCAGATTACAGATAATGCTATCTATTTTCGCGGAGATGTTGGTTTTACTGCAGGAATTAACATAGGTGATATTGCTATGGGTGCAGAGGTTACGCCGTTTTCTTAACTGACATATCTATGTTTTCCACGTTTTCTAGATAATCTTCCTACTTTTCCTCACATCAAACTGGCAAGACATCAGCATTTGATCGACAGTTTTCCACATCTAACCCTTCGGAGTCCAGATTACCAAGCGCAGGGAACTATACAGTGTCTTCTGGATAGAAGAAAACCTGGTAGTGTTTGCCCGGGTAAAGGCGCAACTTTGAAATCAAAGGTGAAACGATAACTTGGCTTTGTGAGTTAGATAATACCAGTTATATTTTGAGCATTGCAGGAATTTAAGTACTGGTGGAGAAATAAGAATATATAAGTGAATATTTTAGCTCAGGTTCCTTTGCCCAGCGCAAAGGATAATAGGGAACCAGGTGAAAATCCTGGACGGTCCGGCCACTGTAAGTGGGAAGCTTTCTGCAAGGCAGCCACTGGAGAATATCCGGGAAGGCAGCAGTTAGCGCTAAACCACAAGTCAGGATACCTTCCTAGGCGATGAGGCATCTTTTTTTACCTTCCCAAGGAGAGGGTTATGCCAGGTAAAATTTTGTGATTACCTCCAGTCTCTCTTGGGACTGGAGTTTTTTTGTTAAACCCATTGTCTCTTTTCTTTTCTATCCGGCAGTTATAACCTGCCGGAACTTTTTTTCAGCAAGCCTGACCCCGATTGGTATTGTTTGACACTTGTATCAGAGAATTCTATAATAATAATTGGATACTGAGAGTAAAGAGGTAGGAAATAGTTATTATTGAAGGAGGTAGAGCGATGAGTTTAATGCGTAAGGATCCTTGGCGGGAACTGGCGGTCTTTAGAGACGGTGTTAACCGTATTTTCGATGAAACCGTTTGTAGGCGTTTACCGTTTCCTGGATGTATAGAATGGAAGCCTTATGTCGATGTCGTGGATGAGGATGACCAGTTTGTAGTCAAAGCTGATGTGCCTGGCTATGGACCGGAAAATATTGAAATAAAGGTCACAGAAAACGCTGTAACTATCAAAGGTGAACTCAAAGAAGAAAAGGAAGCCAAAGAGGGTCTGTACCAAATCCGCGAGCGCAATTGTGGCTCATTCTCACGTACCATTCCCTTATCAGTAGAAGTCAAGCCGGAAGAATCAAAAGCATCCTTTAAAAACGGTGTACTGCAAATAGTCCTTCCTAAAGCTGATGTGCCCAAAGGGCGCACCCTGGAAATTGAAACCGAATAAAAAGCGGGAGCCTGTAGCATGAATCTCACTGGATGATCTTACATCAAAGCGTGGGATCCCAAGCACAAAATCCTCTATATTGCCAGGAACGCCTTTGCTTGAATTCCATTACTATTAGAAAACAAGAAACCCGGTTACAATAACTGAAAAGTATCAAAGGCGGTGATTTTGTGCAAAAGGCTTTGAAAAGGCTTGTTTTGGTTTTTATGCTTGTCTGTACAGCATTATTAATCCTGGGGTGCCAGCAGAGCAAGAGTACAAAGCCCACGCCAAAGGTGGAAACACCAGCGAAAGAGACACCTACAAAGAAGGAACCGCAGAAGGTAACCGGGGAAGTAGCTGTTTACTATTTGAAAACTTCGGAAAAAGATATGTATCTCGTACGGGAGTTACACAAGGTTTCTCACGAGCGAAGCCTGAAAATAGCAGCTCTTGAAGAATTAATCAGTGGGAATCCGAAAACAGAGGATGCCTACCGGATTATCCCACCAAAAACCCAGGTTCGGGGTATTAAAGTAGAGAATGGACTAGCAACTGTTGATTTTTCAACGGAGGTTCTCAATGCCAATGTTGGCTCCGGAGGCGAGGGTCTGGGCATTTTGAGCATAGTCAATACCCTTACTGAATTTCCTGATATTGATCAGGTCTCTTTTACAGTTGAGGGCAAGATGGATGAGCGTACCAAGGACTGGTGGGGGCATATTGGCCTTTATGAACAGCCTTTTAAGCGTAACATATCCAATGTACAGGAGCCCAGAATTTGGGTCACATCACCTATGCCGGACTCAAAGGTGACCAGTCCTTTAACTGTTACTGGAACTGCCTGGGGAGTTTTCGAGGCCACAGTTAATCTGCGTTTGGTAACAGAAGACGGCCAAAAGATTGTCGAAGGCAATACCCTTGCTAGTGCCTGGATGGATGAAAGGGGAACCTTTAAAACGACCCTGGAGTTTACTAAACCCAAATGTCAATGGCCATTTGAAAATCCGCACTTTTGGCCACGAAAAGTCGTCAACTATA
>CALGIY010000043.1 GCA_937914965.1 uncultured Thermoanaerobacteraceae bacterium
TCGGAGTGACACTACCCTTTGTTTCCTATGTCGCAGCAACAACATTTCTCTCTTTTCTGCTCTCGGGCCCCTTTTTGCTGCTGATAGTAGGATTAAGCGGTGGTTTGCTGTATCGCGGCACATCTACAAGTATCAATGATCAACTGGCAAAGCTGCTGCTAATTACCGGCCGGCTCAAGTATGATTCAATGAAGAGTCAGGGCAACTCCAATCTTCCCTGTCTTTCCTGAAAAGAGATGTAGGAGGCAGGAAGTTGGATCTCTGAGTTTGTAAGAACTGAGCTTGGTGGTTCCGTGGCATTTTCTGAACTTGTCTATGTTGTTATCTCTGATGGTGCAGCCGGGGGCAGCATAGGTTTCTTTTCGGAAATATTAGTTTATTTATCCGATGTATCTGCAGGTAATGGCTGGAAGGTTATTGGGAACTTATGCCGAATTTTATATGTATAAAGATGTTTTCCGAAGATAGAGGGGGGGGGGTGCAGAATGGCCATCTTCGGGAAAATCGTCTGTTTTGACTGGTTGCCATGGGGGCTTAGATCCTTATGTATCAAGGCTTTGCGGTTTTGTGCCACCTGCGGTTGCAATGCCTGACCCGATGAGAAGGGGACTGAAACCCTAATTGTCCACTCCGGGTACGCCCTCTCCATCCACGTTGCAATGCCTGACCCGATGAGAAGGGGACTGAAACGCCATCGGTATGAAGCACCAGTCTGGCCAGTTAGGGTTGCAATGCCTGACCCGATGAGAAGGGGACTGAAACCCCACCTCGTGTCTCATGCTCGATGTAGGTTCTTCGGTTGCAATGCCTGACCCGATGAGTAGGGGATTGAAACTATCACCCTACACTCGCCGCGCCATTTTCCCTCAAAAACACAGCAAAACTGTCTTTGCATTCTTAGATTCCTTTGCCACTAACCCTACCAACTACTACACCAACCACCAACAACTATTATTTTTGGCGGGAAATACAGGTGATTTTCCTGAATTATTTATTAATCGCGTTACCTACGAAAAAATAAGGGCTGGTTTACCGTGGACGATATTTCACGCAAAGTATTAAATCAAAAATACCTCCCCAGAAGGCTTGCTATTGAAAACACAAAACAGGCGGGAAGGGTTATTGATGATATTCTTGCCAAGCAGGACCTTGGTGATGAGGAACTGTTTTCCGACTTCAATTTGCTTAAGCAGATGCAGGAGGAAATAAATCAGGCATTACATGGATGCGCTGCCGTTGCAAAAGCTGGGGTTCTGGTTCCTATGGGACTGTGGGGGCTAACAGAAGGGTTCTCAGCTCCTGACCTGGATATCAGCCTGCTCGGCATTGGTAATCACAGGTTCTTTTTCTTCCATAGTGCCCTTGGCCTGGCGGTGCTGTGCCATTTCTTTAATAAATGGCAAGAAGCGGCAACATGTTCTCCCCAGTTTATCAAGAACGCCTTTGGGAAAGTAGCGGGCACCCTGCTGGGGACATATGCTGTGGGTGTAGGTGTTCATTTGATGATCGACACTTTTCAGCCCAAGGCCGTAATATTCCCCTTTTTTGGCTCACTGGTTGATGGCACACTTGTGGATGATAATATTTGGCTGCTGGGTAATTCCCTGTGGGCTTTCAAGATTGGACGTGATGTCTTCAGCCTTGTTTTAGCCGATGATCTGCAAAGTGCCAAAAACTACGTTGTATCAAAATTTGGTGAGAAACCTGTTTCTATTGGCTCTATTGAGTGAGGTGGTTAGTGTTGTTCCTTGTTGGTCTGCAGATAATGACCAAAGAAGAAAAAGTAAGCCTCTTGGCTCAGGTAAATACCCTTACCGGGTTAAATGTAATCAATGATGCTGCGCAGAAAGGTGCAAAGCAAGCGAAAAACTTCGTCATGGGATGGGGTGAAAAGGCTGCTCAGTGGGTTGGGCAGCAGGTTGGGCGGCCGGATGTCGGGCGTGCTATACGTGAATTTGATGCCAGCACCGATTGGAACGCGGAGGTTCTTCAAAAAAAGATTAATAAAGAAATTGATATTCTTACGGGTTTAAGCGAAAGACAACTTTCCCGAATGTTGAGGGTACGCACAGCTGAAATAGCAGAGGTTGACGAGCAGGCAGCAGAGCAGGTGCTGGAAGCGGCCATAGTTAATCGGGCGATGAAGGCATTGGGGAAAAAATTCGACAACCGTATGTTTGAAAATAGTGTCAATCTGGAAGAAGCAGTTTACGCAGTTTGTATCGAAGAACTAATGGAAGCAATCCAAAAAAGACTTAATAAAATGAGTTATGATGAGGAAGATCAAGTAAAAAAGGCTTTAGAAGAAGAAATGGCAAAACTCAGCGAAATGGATCAAGAGGCAATCAAAAGGGCGACAGGATTGGAGAGCCTTTCTTCTGAAGCCATATTTAAATTTCTGAAAACCACTTCAGGAGTGGCTTTTGCCCAGTTATTAATCGGCGGCACCGGCTTTGGTGCTTTTCTATTTCTTACCACCTCAATGAAAGCACTGTCACTGCTTCTCGGAGTGACACTTCCCTTTGTTGCCTATGTCGCAGCAACA
>CALGIY010000044.1 GCA_937914965.1 uncultured Thermoanaerobacteraceae bacterium
GTCTATGAGGAACACCAGACCCTGCGAGAGGAGCGCATCGACACCATCATTATGGGGCTCCGGCTTACTAAAGGGCTTTCCCGCAAAGGTTTTGAGCAGCGCTTCGGGAGCCCCTTTGAACATTTCTATGTTAAGGAACTATCCACTTTGGTACAAGATGGTCTGCTGGAAATGACGCCAGATGCCATCTTTCTTACGGACCACGGCCGAATCCTTTCCAATTATGTGCTTTCCCACTTTGTTGGGTGACAGTCACCTGGGAATACCTGGGGAAGCATGGATGGACTCAGAGCCGGTCCCGTGTCCTCTCACAGTCTACCGTTCCCGTGATCTTTTCCAACGACTAACCACCAACGACCATTCTGGACAGCAGAACCGTCCCCCTGTCCATCTAACCACTGACCACCAATTGCTATTGACATAAATTCTGTGTGGTGGTATGTTATTGCTAGAACTTTAGCACTCAGTTGATAGGAGTGCTAATCATTAAAGGTGGTGACGCCGGTGGGTTTAAACGCACGGAAACAGCAGGTTTTGGAAGCTATTGTGGAAAGCCATATTAAGACCGCGGAACCCGTGAGTTCCCGCAGTATTGCTCGGAAATACCGGTTAGGCGTCAGCTCAGCAACAATCCGTAATGAAATGGCCGATTTAGAGGAGTTGGGGCTGATCGAACAGCCGCATACTTCTGCAGGCCGGATACCTTCACAGCCCGGTTATCGCTATTATGTAGATAGGTTATTGAAAAAAAGCGATCTATCATCCCGCGATGAGAAACTCGTCCGAACGATTTTTGCCCAAAAGGCAAGGGTCCTGGCTAATATGGTTCAGCGGACGATCAAAACAGTAACTAAACTGACTGATTGCCTGGTTTTACTCTCAGGTCCCCAACTGGAAAATGCAGCACTAAGGCAGATTAAGACTGTTCCGCTGCTGCCAGGAAAGGCCCTGGTGGTGATTGTGACAGTTACTGGATGGGTAGAGAGCAAGGTTATCGACCTGCCTTCAAGTGTGACAGCAGAGGATCTTACACATATTGAAAATGTTCTCAATACATATTTCCGGGGGCTGACTTTCCAACAGATATCTCGTACTATTTTAAATAATGTTTATGATGAATTAATCAAACAGCGGAAAGCTATTGACCGCATCATGGAAATCGTGGAAGCGGTGCTCCAGGATGATTCCGATGAGGCTATCTATTTGGGTGGCACTCAGAATATTTTAAAACAGCCAGAATACTCAGATATTGACGAAGTACGCAACCTAATGGGTCTGATCGAAGAGGAAAGTACTCTACGGTCAATTCTACTGGATACCCACCCACATGCAGTAACTGTGAGAATCGGCAGGGAAATTAAATGTGATCTCGCCAGTAACTACAGTGTGGTTACCGCTGTCTACAACATCGGAGGGTATGCTGTGGGTGCCTTCGGGCTGCTGGGGCCGATTCGGATGGATTATGCTAGGGCAATGGCTGTTGTGGAATATATAACCAAAGTTTTATCAGAGGTCCTATCTGGAGATACATTGTAACTGTCCGGACCAATTAAGGGAGTCATATTTATTTTTTTTAAGATAATACTTTTTAATACGAAGTATCATTTTTGCAAGGGCGCAAACCTTCTATGTATTGACGCCAAAGAGGGAAAAATGCCCGCGCATTAATATTTTTGTTAGGAAAAGGGAGAACGTGACCTTTCAAGGAGGGAAGAATTTGAAGAATTGTAAACAGAAAGACTTGCAGGACAAAGGGGTTTCTCCCGAATCAGAAGAGGGAGCAAAGGTGACAGGGGAGGCAGGTGCAGCCCCGGAAAAGGAAGCGGAGACATGTCTAGAGGAGAAACTGGCTGCCAAAGAAGAGGAGTTTAATGACTTGCAGCAGCGGTTATTGCGATTGGCTGCCGATTTTGATAATTATCGCCGTCGCACTCACAAGGAGACCGCTGAGATCCGGCGCACCGCTAATGAGCGTTTACTGCGGGAAATTCTCCCGATCATTGATAATTTCGAACGTGCCCTGGATGCAGCAAAAAAGGATCTACCGGAGAACATGGTCACAGGAATTGAGATGATCTACAGGCAGTTGAGCAATTTCCTAGTCCAGGAGGGTGTAGAACCTGTAGAATCAGTAGGCAAACCCTTTGACCCGGTTTACCAGGATGCCTTCGAGCATGTGGAAACCACTGAATTTTCTGAGGGTACTGTTACCGCGGAGGTACAAAAAGGTTACCTCCTGCAGGGCAAGGTACTGCGCCCTGCCCGGGTTATTGTAGCGAAAAAATTGGAAGCAAAAACACAAACAAATTCTTGCCAAAAGGGGGAATGTGAAGATGAGTAAGGTTATCGGTATTGACCTTGGAACAACAAACTCTTGCGTTGCTATCATGGAGGGCGGGCAGCCTACTATTATTCCCACACCTGAAGGTGCCCGTATCACTCCTTCGGTTGTCGCTTTTACCAAGGATGGGGAGAGGTTAGTAGGTGAACTGGCTAAGAGACAGTCGATCACCAACCCGGAGCGCACAGTGCGTTCTATTAAGAGGAAGATGGGAAGCGACTACCGGGTGAAGGTAGATGGACATGATTACACTCCTCAGGAGCTTTCGGCCATGCTTCTTCAAAAGCTCAAAGCTGATGCTGAGGCTTACCTGGGGGAAACTGTAACTGAGGCAGTGATCACTGTTCCGGCCTACTTCAGCGACAGCCAGCGGCAGGCTACCAAGGACGCCGGGCGCATCGCTGGATTGGATGTTCAGCGAATTATCAACGAGCCCACAGCAGCGGCACTGGCTTATGGGTTAGATAAAGAAAATGATCATACAATCCTCGTCTATGACCTGGGGGGTGGCACCTTCGATGTATCTATCCTGGAGTTGGGGGATGATGTTGTTGAGGTGCTGGCCACAAGTGGTAATAACCACTTAGGTGGAGATGACTTTGATGATCGCATTATCTCCTACATGGTAAGTGAGTTCAAAAAGCAGACAGGTGTTGACATTTCCAAAGACAAGATGGCTGAACAGCGCCTGAAGGAAGCAGCTGAAAAGGCAAAGCACGAGCTTTCTGGGATTCCCCAGACCACTATCAGCCTGCCCTTCATTACTGCGACCTCTGCTGGGCCACAGCATTTAGAGATGACTCTGACCAGGGCGAAGTTTGAGGAACTGATTATTGATCTGGTAGAAAAGACCGTGGGTCCTGTCAAACAGGCGATGTCTGATGCGGGATTTGAACCCAAGGATATCGGCAAGGTCCTGCTGGTAGGTGGGTCCACCCGGGTTCCTCTGGTTCAGGAGACATTGAAGAAGGTGCTGGGGAAAGAACCCAGCAAGGGTGTCAATCCAGATGAGGTTGTGGCCATGGGAGCCGCTATCCAGGGTGGTGTGCTGGCTGGTGATGTAAAGGATATCGTTCTGTTGGATGTCACACCCCTGTCTTTGGGTATTGAGACATTGGGCAATGTGATGACCAAGATTATTGAGCGTAACACTACTATCCCCACAGAAAAAAGCCAGGTCTTTTCCACTGCTGCCGACAACCAGACCAGTGTGGATATTCATGTGCTGCAAGGGGAACGGGCCATGGCAGGCGACAACAAAACACTGGGTCGCTTTCAGTTGGTAGGAATCCCGCCGGCACCGCGTGGGGTACCTCAGATCGAGGTTAAATTTGACATCGATGTGAACGGCATTGTCCATGTTTCGGCTAAGGATCTGGGGACCGGCAAGGAACAGCAGATTACTTTAACAGCTTCCACAAACCTGTCCGATTCAGAAATCGATGATATGGTGAAAAATGCAGATCAGTTTGCCGATGAAGATAAAAAGAAGCGTGAAGAGGCGGAGACTGTCAATAAGGCTGACAGCTTGGTCTACCAGGCAGAAAAAACTATCAAAGACCTGGATGACAAGATAGATTCAGATGAGAAAGATAAGATCAACAATGCCAAGGATGAACTCAAGAAGGCCCTGGAAGAGAAAAATATCGAAGAGATCAAGCAGAAAACCGAGGACCTGACTAAGGTTATCTACGATATCACATCCAAGATCTACCAGCAGGCTGGACCTCAGGGAGCAGCAGGCGATCCTGGTGCTGCCGGAGCGGGTGGCCCGGGTGCTGACGGAGCAAATCCTGGCGGCGACGGTGAAACCGTGGATGCCGATTACACGGTTGTGGATGATGACGATAAGTAAGGTGAACCGGGGCTGGTTCCGGAAGGTGAGATAGATGGATAAAAGAGATTACTATGAAGTTCTAGGGGTGAACCGGGACTCTTCAGAGGCGGAGATTAAAAAGGCTTACCGGAAGCTTGCCCGCGAGTACCACCCCGATATGAACCCAGACAATAAAGAAGAGGCCACAGAGAAGTTCAAAGAGGTTCATGAGGCCTACGAGGTCCTGGGTGACCAGGAGAAGAAAAGCCGCTATGATCAGTTCGGCCATGCTGCCTTCGATATGGGAGCGGGGGCTGGTCCTGGTGGTGGATATGGGCCTGGCGTTGACTTCGGTGGCTTTGAAGATATTTTTGATGCCTTTTTTGGCGGCGGGTTCGGCGGTCCTTTCGGTGGAAGGAGAGGTGGGCCTCGTCAGGGTCCCGACCTCCAGATGAACCTTGAGCTTTCTTTTGAGGATGCTGCCTTTGGTGTGGAGCGTGAGGTGACCATTCACCGCTGGGAGGAATGCGGGGAGTGCGGCGGATCAGGTGCCGCCCCCGGCACCAAAGCGGTTACCTGCTTTAAGTGCGGTGGGAGTGGGCAGATGCGTGTAACCCAGAGAACAGCTTTTGGGCAGTTCTCTACTGTAACCACCTGTGATAACTGTAACGGCAAGGGGAAAACTATCGAAAAGCCATGCAGCACCTGTCGTGGAAAGGGAAAGGTGCGCCGGCCGCGCAATATCCAAATTAAAGTGCCAGCAGGGGTAGACAACGGTTCTGCCTTGCGCCTCGCCGGAGAAGGGGAACTGGGAACCCAAGGTGGGCCACCAGGAGATTTGATTGTGCGCCTGCGGGTTCGACCCCATAAGGTGTTCAAGCGGCAGAAGGATAATGTGGTTATGGAGATCCCCATTTCTTTTGTCCAGGCAGCACTGGGAGATGAGATTGATGTTCCCACACTAGATGGGAAGACCAAGTTCAAGATTCCGGAAGGGACACAACCTGGTGCTGTATTCCACCTGCGTGGTAAGGGGATTCCCCACCTGCAGGGTTACGGCAGAGGGGATCATATCATTAATGTCAAGGTAGGGATCCCCACCAAACTGACCGAGAAGCAAAAAGAGATGCTGAAGAAGTTCGATTCTACTGTGCAGTCTGACCAGTACCAGGCCCGGAAGGGCTTCTTTAAGAAGATGAAAGACGCCTTCATGGGCTGAAATGGTGGTTAGTGATTAGTCGTTAGTCGTTAGTCGTTGGAAACAGGTACCGTCCCCCGTACAATGAGACTTATGTACGGGGGACGGTACCTGTTCACTGGTTTATAACAGTGGGATGTTAAAAAAACATTTCTAAAGATCTAAAAGCAGCGGCTGCTGATGGCCGCTGCTTTACTTATTGGGCATAGGAACCGTTCCCATGCCTGCTCAGTCTATAAAAAAATTCTTTTTATTTTATTTTGACAAGTACATAAAATTCGGCTTTTTCCAACTCAATATCCTCGGTTGAACTATCACTGTGTCCTGCTATATTCAAAAACACAAATTTCACTTTTATCTTTTCATTTTCATCAACCAAAGTCATTTCTTCAGGAGAGACGGTATTTTCCCCTCCGGTTGATTTATATTTGTCAAACAGCTCTTTCGTAAATGGTTTTAAGTCCTTTTGATAAAGCAGATTGCCTTGATAGTTTACCTCTAGAACTGATGATGAGTGGTCAAAATTTGCGTCTATATTATTGCTTACTATTTTTTCATCATATAGAACTCTCGTATCAAACAGATAGTCATATTCTTGGATCTCAACTGCGCCCTCTGACTGGTTTCTCATCAGATAAAAATAATCTTGAGGTGAGTCATAATGGGGAGTTTCATAGCTGAAACCAAAAACGCTTTCCATATCACCCATTTTGAAATCTTTAGGGAGATGCTTGACCTCTTTCAGAGAGTGGTTCTCATTAAAGTAATCCAATTTTCTGCTGATTTCGCGTTTATCTTCTTTGGAAATTTCCTCAGAGGCAGTTTGTATTTTCCCGTCTTTCAGCATGTTATTTTTGATAAGGATTGCCTGCAGTCTATTGTTCTGGCTCATCGTTGAAATCGAGTAACTGCTGAGCGGCCCGAATACAGATACCAAAGCGATGAGGGCAAGGGTAACAGGGATAACTATGTTTTTGCGTTTCTTAATAAAGGAGAAATAAAGCATGACCCCTAACACCCAAAGTCCCAAAATAACGACATAATATCTGTTTTCAGTTACTCCATAGGCATTTATTCTTATTCCCATGGAAATGAACATCATGATTAAGATCGGAAGTATTATTTTTGGCATCCATACGGTAAACTTATTTGCCCATTTGTTTTCATTTTTGATTGGGGTTATGAGGAATAACACTATAGTAACAATAACTGAATACCAGAGTACCAGATGTGAAACTAAACCAACAGGCCACTGTCTGATCACGATTATCTTTATAAAATATATGTAAAGTATAGTTGTATATGCTGTTAAAAGCGGCATTACTATATATAAAAGCAGAACCTTCAAAAGTTTTGAATAGTTTTCTTGCTCAAACTGTTGGCCTTTCAAAGGTATGTCTGCAAGGAAGTAGGAAGGCGCAAAAACGAAGGCTACGAAAAGTCCTGTATAGAAATATACTTTTCCTGCAATGTGTACTCCCAGGAGTTGATTTATTGTGAGGAGAATTGCAGCGAGCCCTAAATAAAGCACAGCAGAATAAATCACGGTTGTGAAAAACCCAGTACCTACCTTGATAATATACATCTCAAACTGTTCTTTTTGGGGAAGATAGGGTATAAAGAGAAAGCCCAAATAGAAGGCAAGATTTACCGCTGTATATCTTGTTATTGAAACCATGTTAAACTCATCTAAGAAGAAAAAGTAATATAAGAGAAGCACCAAACCGCCCGCGATATATAATCCGACAAGTTCAGATACTTTTCCGCTCTCTTTCCTCTCAAAGAAAGCCTTTATGCATAAGGAAAGTGGGATTCCAAGAGCAATAGTCAGGGTGATCCTGTTGAGGGTTTCCAACTGACTCATATTATGTATCGGTTGCAATTCCGATATGACGATCAGCATAACTGCAACAGCAGTTGAAAGCAGTATGGTTATTGGAAATCTTTTCAGGCTCCTGTAAAGGACGACCATAATATTTTTTAACGCATTCGTAAGTTTCATCGCAGCCTCCAAATCAAGAAGTGATACTAACCTATAATGTTTTCTTGCTAAAACAACTTTTCCCTTCTTTCGCTATCCTGTCTGCTCATAATAATCACCCCTTATCGTCTCTATTTTGGTAGAGTGTCCCAAAGAAGGATCAAGGACTAGGTGTGCTTTATTTGATGCTTACAAAGCCGGAGCAATAAATAAACAAAAGAATGCTCCAATCAAGGTAGCAAAAACAATAACCGACTTTAAGCATTTTGCCAATTTTATTTGTTTCATGTAATCACCTTCTTATATCAAATTATAATACACTGTATTGCGGAATACAATATATATTTATTGTTTATCAATAATATTATTACTCATTTCAATAAACTATTAGTTTTATGCCCCCTCCCCCTTCTGGGCTGCCTGATTCGTCTAGGTTACCACGTAATAGATCACTAGAACCATTCTCGCAATCTGTCCCCTCAATTTCCGGCACTTTTCGTACAGACTTAAGATTATGTGCCCCGCTTTTATTATTGGGTTCGAAAAGGACAAATTGATACAGACTGTATATTAAAAGGGAAAATGGGTGTGTGAGCCCGGGGCCGGAGTTCCGGATGATAAGCAAAGTTTAGGGTTGGAGGCTGCAAGGATAAATGTCCCCGGCGCATCGGGTTGTCAAAAGACCGTCCCCGTGACATGCCGCACAGGTGAAAGGTGAAAAGAATTTTGGTAT
>CALGIY010000045.1 GCA_937914965.1 uncultured Thermoanaerobacteraceae bacterium
TAATATAAGGTAGCAGTATTCAAAAGGAGGCATTGGTCTTGAGTCAAGGAAAAGAGAAGGGGCTGTTAGCACAACCACTACAGTCTGGTAAGTTAGTTGAATATCAAGAAGGGACGGTTGTCAGCAGGACAATTATTAAAAAAGAGGCAGGTACGGTTACCCTTTTTGCCTTTGATGCGGGGGAGGGGTTAAGTGAGCATACGGCACCATATGATGCCTTGGTTTATCTGTTAGATGGGGAGGCTGAGATAAGGATCTCTGAGGTTCCTCATCAGCTGAAACAGGGTGAGATGATCATTATGCCTGCTCATGAGCCTCATGCTTTGAAAGCAGTGAAGCGATTCAAGATGATGCTGGTCATGATCAAGTCCCAGCAAACACTAGAAATATAAAATTTGCTGCAATTACTGACCCAGATGGATGGTCAAGGAATCTAATAGAAAGTTTGTTAACCACGGTTGAATCTTTGTCCGTGGTTTTTTTATTCCCAGGGCAGGATAATGTTATTCTAGGGTGAATATACCAATTATGTTAGTGTTGTCCTGCTGGTTAAGATGATGGTAGTGAATTTGTGTTTGGATCGATTAGAAACTATTGGAAAGTGAGGTGGAGAAAGTGGCTTTTAAAGCAGCTTTTATCTTTGTGGCCCCTGAAGCAGATGCCGAAAAGCACCGGGCGGTCGTAGACTCACCGGCTGTGAATCTCACAGTGGTCGGTGTGAAGGATTACCAGATGGGAGTCAAAGCAGCAGAAGAACTGGTTGCCCAGGGAGTAACCGCTATTGAATTATGCGCTGGTTTCGGAGTCGAGGGTGCTGCCATGGTGAAACAAGCAGTACAGGGGAAAGCAGTGGTTGGTGTGGTGCGTTTCGATAATCACCCAGGGTTTGAGTTTAAGAGTGGGGATGAGTTGTTTATGTAGTGAGGAGATGAAAAAATACAAGCTTGAGTACTTTGCTCACCTTAGTTCATAAGCTATGGTGGGCTTTTTATTGAGAAATACCTCGATAAAATTTGTAGTCTTTAAAGGTAACTGGTAAGAAATCCTAGAAACATTGATACTAGATTGCAGGATTTTGGGTTATATTACCGAAGTTTGTACTGATTCAAATCGTGTAAGTAAAGGAGGGAGGTGTAATACATGAAAAAAATAGTTCATGTTACTTTATTGTGCTTATTAACAATTGCTCTCGCTGGTTGTTTTGGCCCTTCTCCGGACAGCGTAGTCAAAGATTTCTTTTCTGCTGTCAAGGATGGTAATTTTGATACTGCAGCTAACTATGTTAAACAGGATAATAAGGATGAATTTCGGGATGAATTAGAAAGCGCACAAGACTTAGATGATAAAAAACGTGCTGAACTTTTATTTTCCAAGCTGTCGTGGGAAATGCTATCTTCTTCCACTGAAAAGAATGAGGCTGAAGTAAAGGCTAAAGTAACTTCTATTGATATGGTAAGTGTAGTAACTGATGTGATGAGTAAAATAATGCCTCTGGCCTTTGCCTCGGCATTTGATGATAATACTAATGATGATAAGATTCAAGAACTAACAGATCAGTATTTTGATAGTGCTATGTCAGATCCTAACGCGCCAACTGTTACAAATGAGGTAACTATTAAGTTGGTTAAGGAAAATGGCTCCTGGTTGATCGTTCCAGATGATAATCTGCTGAATGCTTTGACTGGTAATGCAGGGAAGTTGGCTGAATTATTTGAGTAAACGAATCAGTGAATGTATAATATGTCGGTTCCAACCGCGATAACTGTTTTATTTCCACAAAGGGAGAGACATAGAAAAATGAGCGACAACACTGCAGATACTAAATATCAGGAGTTGAAGATCAGGTTTGCTGTAGAAGATGATGTCACCTTGATCCTCGATTTCATCAAGGGGTTGGCAGAATACGAAAAGTTGTCCGATGAGGTTGTGGCAACAGAGGAACTCTTGCGGGAGTTTTTGTTTCGGAGAAAGGTTGCTGAGGTAATTATTGGGGAGTATGAGGGGAAGCCTGTCGGATATTCCCTTTTCTTCTACAATTTTTCCACTTTCCTGGGGCGGCCGGGTATTTATGTAGAGGATGTTTACATCAAGCCCGAGTACAGGGGGAGGGGGTTGGGGAGGTCATTTTTCATCTTCCTGGCGAAACTTGCTCTGGAGCGGGGCTGCGGGAGGCTGGAGTTCTCTTGCC
>CALGIY010000046.1 GCA_937914965.1 uncultured Thermoanaerobacteraceae bacterium
GCGTCGCAGCGGGATACTTCCCGCATGCTGGTACTTAACAGAACATCTGGGAACACCACTCATGCAAACTTCAAAAATGTCCTAGATTACCTGGAAGCAGGAGATCTTTTGGTCTTCAATGAGACCAAGGTTTTTCCGGCGCGGCTTTTTGGCAAAAGGGTAACAACTGGTGGGAAATTGGAAGTACTCCTCTTGAATGAAAAGGAACCTGGTACCTGGGAGGCATTGGTTCGGCCTGGACGGCATGCCCGGGAGGGGGAGGAGATTATTTTTGGCGAGGGTCTGCGGGCTGTTATTGGTGAGCGTACAGACAGTGGGGGGCGGATCATTAAGTTCCTCACCAGTGACCAGCAGGAGTTCTGGGATCAGGTGTTCAAGATCGGTGAAGTTCCCCTGCCTCCGTATATTAAGCGGCCGGCTGAGGAGATGGACAAGGATCGCTACCAGACGGTTTATGCCCGCTCCCTAGGGTCCGCTGCTGCTCCCACTGCGGGGCTGCATTTTACAGAAGAGATTCTTGAACAGCTGAAAGATAAGGGTGTGCAGTTTGCTTTTGTGGTTCTGCATGTGGGATTGGGAACCTTCAGACCGGTACATGTATCCACGGTAGAGGACCACCAGATGCACGCGGAGTTTTGGAGACTTGATGCTCATAATGCTGCATTGATTAATGATGCCCGGCAGAACGGAAGGCGGGTGATCGCGGTGGGAACGACAACAGTACGCCTGCTGGAGAGTGTGGCCCAGGAGGATGGGACCGTTCAGGCGGGAGAAGGCTGGACAAGGATCTTTATTTACCCAGGTTATCACTTCCGGGTAATCGATGGTTTGGTTACAAACTTTCACCTCCCCTGTTCTACACTGCTGATGCTTGTCTGTGCTTTTGCTGGTTATGACCAGGTGATTCAGGCTTACCGGGAGGCAGTTGAGAAGCGTTATCGTTTTTTCAGCTATGGAGATGCCATGTTGATCCTTTAAGGGGGTGCCCCGATTGGGGTTCTTTCATTTTGATTTATTAAAAAAATCAGCCAGGAGCAGTGCGCGTCTTGGCATTGTTCATACACCTAGAGGTGAGATTCATACACCGGCCTTTATGCCGGTAGGGACTCAGGCCACGGTCAAGACCATGACACCAGATGAGGTAGCAGGGTTGGGAGCGGATATTATTCTCTCCAATACATACCACCTCTATTTGCGTCCTGGCCTGGATGTTATCAGAGCAGCCGGGGGGCTGCACAGGTTTATGAATTGGCGGAAACCTGTCCTTACTGACAGCGGTGGATTTCAGGTTTTCAGCCTTGCCTCACTGCGCAAGATAACAGAGGATGGTGTTCACTTTAGATCTCACTTGGATGGGTCCAAGCATTTCATCGGCCCAGAACAGTCTATGGAGATCCAGGAAGCATTAGGGTCCGATATCGCCATGGCCTTTGATGAGTGTTCACCCTTTCCCTGCTCATATGAGGATGCCCTGGCCGGGCTGGACCGGACAACCCGCTGGGCGGAGCGCTGCCTAAAGGCACCTCACGCTCCTGGCCAGGTAGTTTTTGGGATTGTCCAGGGAAGTGTCTTTCCGGAATTGAGGGCACGCAGTGCTAAGGAGATCACCGGACTTGATTTTCCTGGCTATGCCATCGGGGGCTTGAGTGTTGGTGAACCGAAATCGATCATGTATGAGATATTAGAACGCACAACACCTCTTCTGCCCGAAAACAAACCCAGGTATTTGATGGGTGTAGGAAGTCCTGATTACCTTTTTGAAGCAGTGGAAAGAGGTATAGATATGGCTGACTGTGTTTTGCCTACGAGGATTGCCAGAAATGGAACAGCACTAACTAGTCATGGGAAAATGGTTATGAGAAACGCAAAATATACAAGGGATTTTAACAAATTAGACTCAGAATGTGATTGCTATACTTGTAAGCATTACAGCAGGGCTTATCTCCGCCATCTCTTTAATGCAGGAGAATTACTTGGACACCGCCTCTTGACCATTCATAATCTTCATTTTACGCTGGGGGTCATGGAAAGAATACGCCGGTCAATCGATGATGGCTGTTTCGAGGAAGAGAAGGATGCTTTTTTCAATCAGTATAGCATTCAACAAAAGTACAGCAAATGAGACAAAGACTGCAGCAGGAACGGTTTTGCTCTATGTCCAATAAGTGGTAATAAGCTTTATTGGACAGGGAGTTGATGTTACAGGTGCGGAATCCAGGTGACATTTTGATTTCTTTCCTGGATGAATTTTTGTCATTTTTCTGTGAGTTGATCAGAAGACGCCGCTT
>CALGIY010000047.1 GCA_937914965.1 uncultured Thermoanaerobacteraceae bacterium
GTTAACTCCACCATCCGGCAGTGAGGCACACCCACAAGTTATCTCATTTTTAAGAACATAAGCGACTCCAATTTCCCCACCATCAAGCTCAACTGCCAACAGTTCAATTCCAATACACACACCCCTGATCTTTTTCCCTTTCAGGCGTGGCAGTGCATTTTCGTAAACTTTTTGCAGCATCAACTTCACTCCTCCCCTTTTCGCAAAGAAATTTCAGACATAAACTTTTCTTTTTTAAGAGCAGCTATTTTTATATTCATCTCATTAACACTTCATCTGCAAAGGCCGCATCCTTTTTTTACCTGTTTCAATAAAATAAAAGCGGTTCTCCCATAGTGCAGGAAGAACCGCCTGATAGTCATGTATTCGATCTCCTTTCCACAATGGGAGGCATACCAGTTACCCGATATACCTAAAGGCCTGCAGACCTCTTTCAACAGGTCTTACAGACTCGGAGGTTTTTATATTTTCAGAACATCTTGTCCAGTTTACGGGCAAGAATATATTAGTAATTTCTATCTGCTAACCCAATACTAATACAAATTGGTCATCTTTGTCAATGCCTATCAACGCCTGGTTGGTAGGTTACTGCACCCCAAATAGGAGATAATATTCACAAGTGTGGTAAAATAATAATAAAATTTTCCTTACAAAGGGGTAATACTGATGAAGCTTGTTTATAAAGGTAAAACAAAAGATGTGTACGCCATAGAAGAAGACGAAAATTACCTGCTTAAATTTAAAGATGATGTCACAGGAGAAAACGGCGTATTTGACCCCGGTGCAAATACGGTTGGATTGACTATCGAAGGAGTGGGTAAGGCCGGACTTAGATTAACAACGTTCTTTTTTGAAATATTAAAAGAAAAAGGGGTGCCTACCCACTATATAGATGCAAATATTGAAGAAGCGACAATGACAGTAAAACCAGCATCAGTATTTGGTAAGGGACTAGAAATAATCTGCCGCTATAAAGCAGTAGGAAGCTTTATGCGCCGTTATGGAATGTATGCAGAGGAAGGACAGCCATTAGACGCTTTTGTAGAATTTACACTAAAAGACGACTCCCGCCAGGACCCACCCATTACTGAGGATGCCCTTGTTATGCTGGGAATCATGTCTTCTGAAGAATACAAAGTCGTAAAAAACCTGACAAAGGAAATCGGCGGCATCGTAAAAGAAGAACTGGCTAAAAAGGGCATCGAACTGTACGATATCAAGTTCGAATTCGGTCGAGTAGGAAAAGACAAGCACATCGCTTTAATCGATGAAATTTCAGGCGGAAACATGAGAGCCTACAAAGATGGCAACTACCTAGAACCATTATTATTAGAAAAATTAATGTTGGAAGACTGAAAAGCAAAGTTAAAGAAATAATGAAGGGTTGAGAGGAAACTGGCCTCTCAACCCTTCATTATTTCTTATCTATTCCAGTACCAGATACTAATCCTAGTGCAGTTCCGATTCCAGCTTCCCTACTCCACCGTCACACTCTTCGTCAAATTCCGGGGCATATCTACATCGCAACCCCGGGCACAGGACATGTAGTAGGCGAAGAGCTGCAGGGCAACCACTGACAGCAGAGGGCCCACAAATGAGGGGGCTTTCGGGAGTCGGAAGACATGGTCGCATGTTTCGTCAACTAGGTCGCTCTGCCCCAGGCTGACTCCGACAACCGCACCACCACGGGTTTTGACACCCCTCACATTGCTGACCAGTTTTTCTAATAGGTCTTCCTGGGTAGCCAGGGCAACAACTGGCACACCTTCTGTGATCAAGGCCAGGGGGCCGTGCTTCAGTTCCCCTGCTGCATAGGCCTCAGCGTGTACATAAGATGTCTCTTTCAGCTTGAGGGCACCTTCCATAGCTACCGCATAATCAAGGCCTCGCCCCAGGTAGAAAAAGTCATTACAGTTGTGGTAGTGTCCAGCAATTTCCCGCAGGCTCTCCTCTTGCTCCAAGATCTCCTCGATCCAGCCGGGAACCTGCTGCAGTGCTGATGTTATAACAGCGATCTCATCCTGGGTCATTGTTCCCCGCTCCTTGGCAAAGAGCAGCGCCAACAGATACATCACCAACAGCTGAGCAGTATAAGCCTTTGTAGAGGCAATAGAGATCTCTTGACCAGCCCAGGTGTAAATTACTTCATCTGATTCCCTGGTGATGGTGCTGTCCACCACATTGGTGATCGCCAAAATCCGGCACCCCTTCTCCCGGGCCTCTTTGAGAGCTGCCAGGGTGTCTGAGGTCTCACCAGATTGGCTGATCACGATAACCAGAGTACTTGGATCCAACAGGGGATCCCGGTACCTAAATTCTGAAGCGAGCTCCACCTCTACCGGAATTCGGGCCCACTTTTCCAGCAGGTGCTTACCCACCAATCCGGCGTGGTAGGAGGTCCCGCAGGCTGTAATCACGATCTTGGAAAAACTCCGGATCTCATCCGGGGTCAATTTTATGTCATTTAAGATAATGTCATCCCCAGAGGGTTTGATCCTGCTCCCCAGGGTATTCCGCAGTATCTGCGGCTGTTCATGGATCTCTTTCAGCATGAAGTGGGGATATCCCCCGCGTTCTGCCACACTGACATCCCAATCCACATGAAAAACTTCTTTGGCTACAGGGTTCCCGTCACTGTCTATGACCTGAACGTTGTTGGGGGTGATTTCCACGAATTCCCCCTCATCGATAAAGTAAACATCCCTGGTAAAGGGTAAAAGCGCCGGCAAATCAGATGCCAGGAAATATTCTCCCTCTCCAAGCCCCACAATAATCGGGTTGTTTTTACGCGCAGCCACCAAGCAGTCAGGTTGATATTCGCTGATCAGCACAAGGGCATAAGAACCACGCACTGGTTCTAGAGCTTTGCGCAGTGCAGCCAGCAAATCACCCTCATAGGCATCCTCTACCAGGTGAGCGAGTACTTCTGAATCAGTATCAGATACAAAATGGTGTCCTTTTCTTTCCAGCTGGCTCCGCAGTTCATGGGAGTTCTCGATAATCCCGTTGTGCACCACCGCAAACTTCCCTGTGCAGTCAGAGTGGGGGTGAGCGTTGACGTCAACAGGTGATCCGTGCGTCGCCAAACGGATGTGACCGATTCCGATCTGTGAGTGGTACTCTATAGAGTTCAGCTCATCCTCTAGAACAGCGATCTTATCCGCTTTTTTATAGACCCGAAGGGCAGCATCATTTAAAAAAGCTACTCCTACAGAATCATATCCGTGATATTCCAGTGTTTTCAAACCTTCAAACAATACTGAAACCGCGTCTTTTGTACCAAGGTAACCGACGATGCCGCTCATACCTCAGTTCTCCTCCTTTTGGCTTCCCACGCGGTTTCCCCACTAGAGGCCCCTTTGTCACGGAGATTGCTCTCCGCTTTTCAGGACATCCTTACGGTGGTGGTTCACCGAGGGGCATCCGCCGAAAATCTCGATTAACCCCTTCCTCGTCAACCGGTATAAACGCCGGTTCAGGCGCTAAAACTCTCTTTTGCGCGGGAAGCTTTCTTTTAGTTATTATTTTCTATAACCAAGTACTTCATGCAGCCCAGCCAAACTCAACTCTTCACCAAGCCGTGGCCAAGCTGTTCTGCAACCACTTCTGCTAGCTCACCGACCACCTCTTTCAGTTTACGTTCATCTAATGCCTCCCCCATCACCCTGACCAGCGGTTCGGTTCCTGAAGGACGCACCAAAATTCTGCCCTGCCCCTCAAAACGTGCCTCGGCACACCGAATAGCGTCAAGAATCACGGGGTTGGTATTCAATTCCTCTTTGTTTTCCACCTTCACATTGACCAGCACCTGGGGAAAACGCCTCATCTGAGCACCCAACCGGGAAAGCGGTTCTCCTGTCTCACAGATCACCCGCAGCAATTCTAGTGCTGAGGCCAACCCATCACCGGTTGTGGCACGATCCAGGAAGATGATGTGACCAGACTGCTCTCCGCCCAGCACCCCACCATTAGTACGCATTTCCTCCATGATATAGCGGTCCCCGACCTTGGTTTCCTTTACAGTAATGCCTGCCTCACGAAAAGCTTCTTTCAATCCCAGGTTGCTCATCACGGTTACCGTAACCTTATTCCCATCCAAGGCGCCCTGCTGTTTACGATAAAGACCGCAGATGACCATGATCTGGTCACCGTCAATTAGATTCCCCTGCTCATCAACAGCAATCAACCTGTCAGCATCGCCATCAAAGGCAAGCCCTAGGTCTGCTCCCAGGGTTTTTACTTCCTGCTGCAGCGATTCTGGATGAGTTGATCCACACTGTTCATTAATATTGACCCCATTAGGGTCACCATGGAGCACAGTAACTGCAGCTCCAAGATCCGCAAAAAGGCTTGGGGCGATTCCCGATGAAGCACCATTAGCACAATCC
>CALGIY010000048.1 GCA_937914965.1 uncultured Thermoanaerobacteraceae bacterium
TTCTTCCACCCATTAAAACGAAGATATCTCCAATATTTGGGGCTATCCCCTTGACAATTTCGTCAATGTTTACGTTTTTCTCCCGGTAATCCCCCTTCAAGATGGCATAATTATTTCTAATACTATCTGCTGCACCCCTGTTCCCTTCGCCAATACTGCCGAAGGCCTTCATAAATTCTGCAGCCTGCGCACTCACATCCCGATCAGGAAGAAAGCCCTTCTCGGGTTCTTCGGTAGCTACATCTACTAACTGCCGGATTTCTCCACTTATCCTGCGGTATTCATTCATACGCCCTAGTACTTCTTTATTCTTATCACCCAACTGCCGCTCACGCGCATACGCTCTTTTACGCCTGGCCTCAAAATCACCTTTGACCTCTTCCGGGGGAAGGGGTGCCTCAGCCCCCAGTCTTTGCACCTCTTGCAGGGCGCTTTCCAGGGCACTGCCAGCCGCCCCTTCTTTCTTGGTCGCAGTCTTTTCCTCCCGCTGCCTATCTTTCAGCAGCTTCCCTAAATCGATAATTTCTTCACCGATCCGCTCCAGCGCCTGTTCATCATAAACCACGCTGATATATGCCTCTTCTTTAAGGCCAAGCTTATTAAGCTCCCTCTTCTTTTTATCGCGCTCTGCCGCTAAACTTTTCTTGCACTCTTCCAACAGCCCAATTTCCCCACTATATGCCTCTTTCAAAGAATTAAGCCTTTTCTCCAGTTCTGCAGTGCTCCCATCCACTATTTCCGCTTCTGGAGCACCCTGATAGAGGCTGTACTTCTCCCTGGCCTCCCGCTGTTCTTTTTTACTCTGCCGGATCCCCTGCTCGAACCGCTGTATCTCTTTCTGCAAAGTCTCGCGGCTGTCTTCCAGTTCCTTCTTCCTGGCTCTCAACTCTGTAATACGTTTCGTGACAGCAGTCAGTCTTCCCAGACAGTCCTGGTAGGCCAGTTCACTCTCCAAAAACGCAGCAAAGACATCCACATTTTCCCTTGCTTTAGGTAGCGCCTTCCGCAGGATTTCCAGATCCCGTTCCAGTTCTTTCTCTCTTTTTAGGAGCTTCTTCTTCTCATCTTCAAGGGTAGAAATGCGGCTTCCCAATTCCTGCAGCCGCTTATCCGAGCCTTTTCTCTTTCTTTCCAGATCGCTGCGGTAATCTAGCGCATAATCAAACTTCTCACAGAGCGTCCGGTCAGCTACTGCCGCCTGGTAGGCGTCGCTGAAGTGATTATACTGCTCCAGGGCTTGATCTCTTTTTTGCTCCAGCTCCACTTCCAGTTCCTTCTTGCCTTCACTGTCAAAGACGCGTCCCTCATAAAGACAGGCAAAGGCAACTCCATCCTGGATCCTGGCCATCCGACCGTCACAGGCCACCGCAGCATCCAGATCCTCGTAAGCGATCACTGGTATTACCCGCCGCATTGTCATGCCCTCCACCGCCTGCGCCACTCGTTGAATATCCGCCTCAGGGATAAGGAAGGTATAGGGCAAGACCGGGTTGTTTACCAGGAACCGTTTACGGATCTCCAGCGGCTGTTTGCTCAGGTAAGACTCACCCGTCTCATACAAAATGTCGAGCCTTTCTAAGAGAGAGGCCAACTCCTTCGGGGTATGCAGCCGCCCCTCTTTCAAAGAAGCAATGGACTCCGCTGCACCATCACGCACCCGAGCCGCATCATCCATTCTGTCTTCAATATCCAGTACAATTTTCCCAAAATCAGCTGCCAGACGCTCCCTGTCAAACCTGATGTCAAAGTCAAGGCCATATTTGTCCAGGACGCCTCTTATTTTCTCTTCCTTTTGCTCATATTCCTGGATGTCCCGGTTGATACCATTCAGGACTGTTTTCTCATCAAAGCAAGCTTCCCGGAGTTCTTTTACCCCATTGTCAATCTCCTGCCGGCGCACCGCTCCGACACTCTTTTCTTCCTCCAGCTTTTCACCTTTTTCGATCAGCCCATCCCGGCAATTTTCCAGCCCTGCCCTGATTTTCTCAACTTCTGCAGCAACCATTTCCCCCAATAGATTTCTTATCAGAGTAATGCCAAGCTTTTGCTTAATTTCTCTTTCCTTGTCCTCAAAACTCTCTTTTTTCTCATCTAACCGTCCTTTTTCTTGATCAGCCTTACTTTTTTCCCTGTCAGCAGCCTGCAGGTCATGCCTGACTTGTTTCAGCAGTCTCTCCTTCTCTGCCTTTTCTCCCCCCAGGCGAGTCAGCTCAGCAATGATATGTTCCAAGTCCTTTTCCAGAAATATTTTCAGGGAATATTCCAGGCTGCTCACCCGGCCATCTGTATCATACTGCTCTTTGGATGCAGACAGCTTCTCTTCAATACCTGAAAGCTCTGACCTCTTCTGGTTTATCTCCTCTGCAATACCAGCCGCCCGCATAACCTTTGAACGTTCAGTGGCATCCTGCAGAGCACCCTCTGTTTTCCCGGTCATTTCTTCTATAGCATTAAGCCTATGCAGGGCCTCTTCATACCCCGCCTTCCTCAACAAATAATCCTTAGAGCGCTCCTCAAGCTGTACCCGCTGTTTCTCAGCTTTACAGGCCTCTATCTCCCGCTCATTTTCCTCATACTTTGTCTGAAGTGCCCCTGTCTCAGCTGTCAAATAGCTGTTAAGTGCGGAAAGCTTCCCTGCCAATTGCTTCTGTTCTTCAAGTCCTTCCAAAAGCCTTTCCAGTGCACCGCTCTGCTCCCTAAACTTCTCCAGAAAACCATCGAACAACTGCTTTTCGACAATAAAGCACTCATTATCCACAACTTCCTGAACCAGTCTCTCCAGCATTTCCTCCAGACGGCGAGCCTCTGAACGGTTTTTGAACATAGTCTTTTCTACAGTCTTGATAATCCAGTCATTTAACAGCTGGCTGGAATTTTTGCACTTTTGGAAGACCTCCTTCAGACCGCCTTCATTGTCATTGATCTTGATGATCACATTCCGCCACTCTGCCTGGGATATCCCAAACTGAGCCAGGTGCCTTGCATATTGATCGCGATCATCTTCGGTGAAATAACCAAAATTGAGTGGGTCCCTTCTTTTCTTTTCTGCCATCATCTTCCGGGCTTCCCGGAATGGCCTCACATCTAAAACACCACCCTTCCGGTCAACGAGAGGGATATGGGCAATATCAAAATCCCCGCTATCGGTGTACTGCGTAGTAAAGGTAAAATACCTGATCCGTTTCCTCTCTTCAGTGTCATCAGGTGCCTCAACTGAAACCATCCCCATGCCGGTAAGGAGATACCCCCCTGCTCCATCCAGTTTCCACTCAATCAAAATATAGGCCGGCAGTTTATTCATCCTAAAAAAACTGGCAATGTTGCGCCCCTGGATCTTGGCACCAGGCACCAACGGCTGCAGAAAAAGCTGAACCAACACACTCTTACCCCCGCCATTTGCCAGATTCAAAAGAGCATTCTCCCCGCCGTGAAAATTAAAGGTTTCATCAAGGATATGCCGTGTATCATTATTGTAAGAGAAGTTCACAATCCTGATCCGGTTAATCTTGGGCATCCACCCCACCCCCTCCTTCGAAGAGCTCGATAATCTCTCCTACTCTGCTGTCATTGAGATAATAATTCATCATCAGGTCATCTAGCTTCCTGGTAGTTCTTATTTCCCGATCGTCATCCGCAATCCTGAGCAAACGCTCCCTCTCCAACTGCCTGCACACATTCATAATGGTCCCGGACTTTGTCTTGCGTGCCCCTTCCTCGAACCCCTGCTTGCTCTCCCACAGCTCCGCAATCCTTACAAAATTGACTGCATACCTTTCCTCAAGCACAACTGCCTGTTCACTGTTTTTCAAGACCATGGCAAACCGACTGTCCAGTTCCTCAATCAACTTGTTGATTCCCAAGAATTCACGCTGCTTGGGATTGCGGTTCCGGCCACCATAGAATAGGTAAAGGATGCACATGGAGATATAGCAGAGCAGATAAGCGTCGACCAACCGGGCATCCGAGGCAATCCATTCCCGAATCTCTTTGGTCGTAAAACCGAGCAAACGGTTCCCGTTGTCCGGCACCAGGTAAATAGCACTGGATGCTTCCACGACCCGAAAACCCATCTCTTCCTCGAACTCCGCGAGGATCGACCTAACCTCGGGGTCACGGCACTCCAGGAAAAGGTCTCCCTCTGTCTCCCTGTCGATCTGCCCCTTTTCCAACAACTTATTAAAGATCCTAATGGCAATGTTTAGATGGCTCATCCAAAGCTCACCTCGATCAAAAAATCGCTGATAGAAATACACCTGCTGAACAGGGCATCCCCCTGGCGGAAAGAGAGTTCATCCTTAAATAAGCCTTGATCAGGCTTTTGAATTTCAATCCTTTCCACCCCATATAAATCTGGCTGTTTAGCTTCAATACAATAAAGACAATACGGGACATCCAACTCACCGGTGGCGTTGGCCACCACCTCATCATGCTGTGTCTTCCATGCCTTGATATCAATAACACTCAGATCGTAGAGCTTCAGCATCGACTTGAAAACGAGGTCACCATCAATCAGCAGGTCAAAAACATCCTGCTCTTTCAGGTAGGCAAACAGCTCCCTAAAACGGAAGCCCGCCCTTTTACCAGAAGCAAACGCCAGAATACTGTGAATAAATGCCGTATTGGCCTCGTTTATCTGCTTAATCTTCTGCTGCTCATGGTCTTCATCCAGTTCCGGAACAGCCACACCCTCTACCGTCTCCTCATCCTGCCTGAGCCGAGTCTGTCGCTCAAAGAGTGACAGGATGTTAAGGTTTCGTTCTGGGTTAGGCCTAAACAGAGGGTTCAGCAGCTTCCATAGGGAGGGGATGATGCTCTCATCACATCTTTCCAGCCGTATTAGGATCTCTTGCTCGAAGTCGTAATACCGGGCCAGCGATAGGGAAAAGGAGTCGGCAATGGTTTCCTTATAAATATCAGTGAGGCTGTAGCGCTCGAGAATCAGCTCTTTTTGTTCATTAATAGTGGTATTGATATTCCTCCTGATAGCAGCGATTTCCGACTGCGCCTTCTTCATCTCTTCATCAAGTACTCCTCTACTGCTTTCCTCCTCCCGAAGTCGTTCCTCTGAAAGGGCGATCATGTCCCGGATTTCACCCATGATCTCGTACTCTTCCTGAAGTAGTGTATAGGTGCTGCCCACCAAACTTTCAAACTCGCTGATATCTACATCATAGATATTTTCCCGTATTTTCTGGATAAACTGCCTGATATCGTTCTTTTTCTGCCTGACCATCTGCACCAGACTGCTGCTCTGCCTGATAGCCTTTTTGTAGTTTTTGCGCCTGATCAATTCCCGCAGCTTCAACTCTTCAATAGTAAAGCTGATCTCCTGCTCCACTTCCTTGGTTCTGAAGAGTAAATCATAGCCTTGGTCAGTAAGCTGGTAGGTCACTACATACCCCCGGGTGCCCTCCCTCAACTTGTCGTCAATAAGCCTGATCCGGATTTCATCCATACCCCTGCCATAGCTCATTACAGGGTAATACCTCGGCTCACCGCCATTTTGCAGGATATCCTTGATGATGTATTCTGTGATCCGGCGAACAGTTTCCAGGGGGAAGTTCAAACCAAAAGCAGGGATAATCCTGGCAACAAATGCTGAAATACTATCTATCGTACACTCCTCATCCTCGGCAAGAGTTCTTTCCATAATAAAGACAAGGACAGAGAAAATGATATTGTCAAGCTGCCCCACCTCGAACAGCCTCTCGATTTCCATATTCCTGTTGCCGCGGTTAACAACCGAATCGATAGCCGCCACAATGTGCATTCTCTGCTCAAAACCATCGAGAAACTCCATTCCCTGCAGATCCATGAAGAGATCCCCCCGCTATTAATCTAAAATATATGCAACAACACCACTAGTCGGCAATTCTACCAGGAGAACTGTCCAACCCCCAGGCAACAGTATTGTACTTGAGGAAGCTACTCCCCCCACTTTTAACTTAAAATACCAGACAACACCTGGTAATTGACAATTTCCTGCGGAATGAAAACTCCCTTTTTCAAAATGTTTGCCAGCAGATCAGCATCGGCAAACCCCAGCAGTGAGGCAAACTCTGCTACCGGCACCTCGACCGCTCTTTTATCCGGTGACTCCGGCAAATCCACACCTTCAGCAAGTTCCAGCATAAGATGATACAGCCTGGCAAAGGGCTTAATGTCCAGGCAGGGGTTGGCTTTCCTTGCCTGAAAAAAAAGGCGGATCCCCTCGCGATCCAGATCACCGAAATAAAGGAAGCATCCAGTTGGTCCTGCTCCCCGCAGCATGCCGGCTTCGTATTGCTCCAAGGCACCCTGTTTGGAAATTTTATTGCCTTCGCCGTAAATAAGCACATCCACCTGCGTACCAGCAACCACATTCTTCCCGGTATCCTGCATCAGCTTTCGAAAAGTGAACCAAGTATCCTTGTTTTCCAGAATAAGAACAGCCATCTGATTTTGGCGGGAATGCACATACTCAAAAAAAGGCTCTGGGGTGTCGTAATAGTTCAGGAAATCCTCCCCCAGCCCGTTGAACCCCAAGACTTCCCTTACGAGGGAAAGCCGCTTATCAATTAGCTTTTCCCAACTCCAAATAGAAAAGGACCTTTCCTTGCGAGACATAGGTTTATCAAGCAGTTCCTTTGAATACCACAGATACCGGCTTAGCCCCTCTACAACATTCTGGTGCTTTTGATACAATTCCGGCTTTTGAAGATAACCTGAAATATTCAGATCGGGGTGGAGTTGACGAATCGAATCGAAATAACACGTATAGTCCTCCTTCGGCTTAATGAACCGGTATTTATTGAACAGCGGAGGGCATCTTCCATTCGTCTTCGAAGACTTTACCGGCTTCAGAGATCCTTCCTCTACCAACTCCACGATCCTGTGGTAAAAACCTGTATAATCCGATTCCTTGATTATCCCCTGCAGTTCCTTTTCGGTGATAAAAACCCGGCCAAAGTCTCTCAACTTTTCCATGATGTTCAAGAAAATCAACCTCTTTTTTTGTTGGGCAGGTGTTGTCAATCTTTCGGATACCTGCTTCTATGGGAGGTAATTCGACACATAAATAGAAAATCCTAGCGAGGGAGAAAAAATCCCGCGCTAGTGGGGGAAGGAGGGTCTTACAGAAGATCATAATTTGTGATTATTAAATAATTCCATAGAAACCTATATATACAACAAATCAATATTTCAGTATCTGTAGTCTCTACTCTTGTGTTGGACAAAGACTACACGGTAAGGAATTATTGTCGTACTCGTCTCTTGATTTCTTAACAATGTCTTCCACACCGTCTTTTGAAACGTTGTCAATGAAATAGGCTGTTGCCGCTTTACCAATTGCCCAAGTTCCACTACCAGCAATTGCCGCACTTAAAGCTGACCCAGCGCCAGGAAATATAGTGTTCATGAGTTTACTTCCCTGTTGAAATGCTCTCCGAAGAGCAAAACCTCCTACTCCAGCTCCTCCTAATGCTACAAACAATTCTTTTGCAGCATCAAAACTAATATCTTTTCCACTCAAATAGGCAATTGACATAATTAATATCGCTTGAAGAGCTGTTAATAAATATCAGAAAGTGGTATGGGTATTGTTCCCTGAAAATATGCCGGTATTAGCAGTACCACCGGGTTGTTATATAACTATTATTGATTTTAAAGAAAATGAAGAGATGTTGTACGACTATAAAAACTTACTTTTTATTTCTCAGGGGATAAAAGCACATAGGGTACTTCAGAAAATAAAAAATATGCTGATATCCCGACCTATTTTTAAAGTTAAATTCAGTGGCACAGGAAAGGTTGGACTTATAAGCGGGGGTGCACTCCACTCTATTGCGTTAAATAATGAAAATTCTGTATTTGTCAAATTGGGTAATTTGGTATCCTTACCGACTACGGCTAGGTGGGAACTGTGTACATACGGTAATGAGTTGGCTGTACAAAATGGTGGTTTACATTACCAGATTACTGGAACTGGTAACATATTAATAGAAGCGATCTCTTCAAGAGAATATATCCAGCAAATGCAGAGGGAAACAGATGTTATTGGTACCTTACCCAATAGCAAGTGATCCTCTTTACCAAGGGCTATGCAAACAAGCAGAAAGAAACGGGTTAGATCCAAACCGAGCGGTTACTCTACCTACTATGCTGACTGCCCTACAGCAAGGGAGTGGAAGGCTAATCCGACAGGAAAAAGACAGCGGGGTAATCGCCCTGCTGGACAAGCGAGCCTGGCGTCCCAGTTTTCAGGACTTGGTGAAAAGACACCTGCCACCAGCCCCGTGGACTCAAAATTTGGATTCAGTAGATAATTGGTTTAAATTAAAAGAAAAAAACAAAGCTATCTAGTAAATGATACTAAGCGCCTGGATAAAACTCGAAGTTGCATGGGAGCCTCTTTGGGGGCTCCCGTTGCTATTTTCTCGAAAACTATCGCCACAGCAACTGGTAAATATATGAGATCTATTTTTCTTATTCTAGCCTTGCTTATCGCTATGATGAGGAGGCTGTAAGGGCAGCGGTACCAGGTATTTCCCCTTCCCTTGATCATTCTCACCGAAGGAAAAGGTGAAGCCACCGAAACGGAAATTGCTGCGGTAGCTACAAGTAAATAGTGCTACATGGTCCATGATGATAAAGGTGTAGATGGTGACAGTAAACTGGGAATTATTGGACGATAAATTGAGAAGGCGTTAGTCACCTAGGAACTGGTTCACCAACGGCGCTCTAAAGAACTATACGTGGTTGGCAAAAACCTTTCCTGGGATTCTCACCCGCTATGTATCACAACTTAGCCCGATAGCTCCCGTCACCCATGTCACCTGCCGCCCTTGTCAGAGAACCGACCGGCTGGATACAAGTCTGCTTCGGTTCGATCCCCATCTCATCGAGTGTCTCCCACAGCGGTTCCATTGCCTTTTGACGGTTGCGGTAGAAAGAACTGCCCCTAACCCTCCAGAATTTCCAGCCCGCCCTTTCCAGGACCATCTGCCGCTCTCTATCCTCTTCCCACTTATCGATACCATGCCACTTATCGCCATCACACTCCACAGCAAGTCTTGCCCGAATCCCCTCAACAACCAGGTCTATCCGGTAATGCTTACTCGGAGTCCCAACCATAACCTGGGGTCTAACAGCATAGCCACGGGCAGCGAGAAGGCGGTAAACATCCCTTTCAAAACCTGATTCAAATAGATGCTCGACTTCTTCTTCCTCTCTAACAACCCGAACCGGATCCAAATAGTATTGTAAGAGTTGGGCACGCATACAATTGGGATTGAGGTCATCAAGGTTCACCGAATGGAACAGCCACATTTGATCCCGCCCACGGCTAGCTGCCACATTAAAGCGCTGCATATGAGAACGCTTCGTCAGTGCCCCGATGCGCATGTTAGAAGCCGAAACCAAGGAAAGAAAGATAACATCCCGCTCATCCCCCTGGAAGGCATAGGCATTCCCACAGATGATCTGGCGGTCCAACATTTCCACTTCTCCCAGTTCTTCTCTCAAAAGTTCTTCTATCAGCTGAGCTTGATAGTCACCTTGCAAGGAAATCATACCCATTGTTTTCCCTTCATACTCCGGCTTCCCGCAGCATTCCACCACCTTAGCCACCAAAGCCTTGGCCTCAGGCTCATTGATTGCCCCGATGGCATCTTCATCCCTCCAGCCATCGGGAACATACACAGCAGCAACTGGTGGTTCCAGCATCTCAGAGCGCTCAGGGATCCGTAGGGGGCGTATCTCACCACCGTACATCAAATCGTTGCTGAACTGTATGATTTCCGGTACCGAACGAAAGTGCTCTTTCAACATTAAATGGCCGGGGAAAATAATTTGTGCTATATCAAAAAGGCTGGTCTGGAGGTCAAGCCTTTCAGCCTGGGGGATCCCCTGGAGGTACCGCTCCATAAGCTGATGCACCTGAGACTGCTCGATGCCTATGGATTCAGGGCTGATTTGGTTGTCATCGCCAACGATCACAGCTTTCTCCGCCTTATACAGTAGTGATAGAGCGAATATATCGCTTTGGCTGCTTTCGTCCACGATTATTACATCAAAACGCTCTCCGTCAGGAGGGAAATTCTCCAGCACACGGTGAACAGGCATGATCCACACCGGAACTGCTTCTCGCGCAACCTGCATTTCCTTCCGGGCCTGCTGGCGGTACCTGTCAGCATACTTACCAGTCCCTTTCCCTATTCTTTTAATTATTTGAACCCAGGCAAAGAGACTGCGCTTCTGAGTATCGGTTACCCGGGCCAACAGGTGAAACCATACTTGTTTGGCGACCAGTTCAGTCAGTAATTTGGCTTCCCTCTGCCGTTCTCGCACCAGTTGAGCCTCAATCTCCTCGCTGTTACACTCACGTTCCAGGAAGTTCAGCCATGTCGCTGCACACTTCCACATCCACGCCTTCCTCCACTCTGACGGAGGAAATAGTGGTACCCCCCTCCCGCCTTCGGCATGGATAGAGTCAGTCCAACGGGGAGCCACAGTACGCAGCCTGTCGAGCATCGTTTTCATCTCTTCCAGCAGTGGTCCTAAAGCCTTAATTCGGTGGAGTTCATCGATGGCAGCCACCCAGCTGCTGGGGTCCCTCTTATCTAAAGCTTTGAGTAATTGATCCCAGGAAGGGTGCATCTTCTTTCCATCGGCACCACTACACGATGTGGTAAGATAATCCCGCAGGCCAACAAAATAACTTTGGAACTGACCGAGTTCATACCTGACTTTGGCGGCCTCAAAGGTATTAGCCAAGGCCAGAAGCCAATCAGGGTCAGTCCAGGCCCGCCAGCTGGAACCGAGATACCTCCCGGCACCTTCTGAAAGGGATGAACATAACTCTACCCAATCCAAGGCTGTATCAATCATCCGGAGAAAATCTTCTGCAGAAGCAGCCAAGCGGCGGGGAGAAAGAGACGCATCCAGAGATGGTCCCTCGGCATCAGCAAGGGTATTATTCCACAGGGTAACCAGCCCTTCGGCCATTTCCGCCCGCTCAACAGCCAGCAGCAGCAGATCGACATCGGTTACCTGGCGGATCGGCATCCCGTCAACAAAACTTTCCCCGATTAATCGGGAGAATTCCCGTCCTGAGATGTGAAGGAACCACCAATTCAACCTGGCTCCACTTTCCATCCTGGCCCGGAGTGCCACAAGTTGACTCTTTAGTATGGGAATGCTCATCCCCT
>CALGIY010000049.1 GCA_937914965.1 uncultured Thermoanaerobacteraceae bacterium
CCAATTTCTGATAGCACCATACCGTACTTCTTGAGATAAACAGTGTGATGAAAAACTCCCTGCGCGCTACCTCTCTTTTCGTCAAGGAATTGGAACCACAGCCGCGGGAAAGAAGTTTGAAGGACATGCTGTCGATACTAGATGGAGGCAGTTTACTCCCTCAGATCAGATCACAGGTCGATTCCTGCCTTTACCGCCTTGCCGCAGCAGAATCAACAGTACACGGTACTACTCTGGAAGAAGTACATTTCCATGAGGTGGGTGGCCTGGACACCCTTGTCGATCTGGCAGGAACATTTGCAGGACTTGATTACCTGGGGGTAGAACGGGTATACGCATCGCCACTACCGCTCGGACGGGGTACAATGAAAACAGCACACGGTATCATCCCTATTCCTGCTCCTGCTGCCCTGGAACTGCTGCAGGGAATACCGACTTATGGTATCCCTCATGATGTTGAACTGGTCACTCCGACAGGAGCCGCCCTGGTTACAACCCTAGCCACCTGTTTTGGGCCACCACCAAAAGCGCGTTGGAATAAAACCGGATATGGCGCGGGCAGACAAGACATGCCCTGGCCCAACATACTGCGTGCCTGGTTGGGTGAAGTTGATGGGTCCAAAGCAAAAACAGTGAAAGAGGGTTCATATGACGAGGATCAGGTAGTTGTCTTGGAGTCTCAACTTGATGACAACAACCCCGAGTTTCTTCCTCACCTGCGCTCCAGACTTGAAGAAGCAGGAGCTCTGGATCTATTCTTCACACCTATTGTCATGAAAAAAGGCCGGCCTGGTATTATGATCACTACCATCTCCCCGCAGGAACACATGGATACCCTGCTCAGGATCCTCTTTCAAGAAACCACTACTATCGGAGTACGCTGGTACAGGATGGGACGGTTTAAACTCCTCCGCGATCAGCAAGAGGTAAAGACCCCTTACGGTGAGGTCCGCGTCAAAATAGGGTATACCAACAACCATCATGGTGGGAGGATAATCTACAATCTGGCGCCTGAATACGAAGACTGCGCCCGGGCAGCTCGAGAAAAGGGAGTAAGCATCAAAGAAGTCTACCGGGCAACTCTAAGGGCGATTGATGAGTAAAATAATTCTAGCGCCTCTATTTTTCAGGGGCGCTAGAATTTATTCAGACCACTTGTGGAGGCAATTTTCCCTCTACATTTCCTTGTATAATCTGTAATCCCTTCTGGCTTATGCCCAAGGCACCAGCACAAGTCCATTCACTAGCCCTCATTTTACTGCAAGGTTCGAACTTCTACTTAACCACAATAACACGCATCCGGTACAATACATCCTGATGATTCCCATCTTGTTCCTGCCGAACTTGGCACAACAGTCATCAGGGACCTATCCCCTCATTAATCTTAACCAACTAGCTCTGGCGATAGAAAAACCACTCCAGCAGGCGGTCCAACTCATCTTTACTGTAAAACTCAATTTCTACTTTGCCACTCCGGCGCCCTTTTTTAATTTTTACTTTCGTCCCCAGCAGCTGGCGTAGGCGCTCCTCATTATCTGCTATTTCTAC
>CALGIY010000050.1 GCA_937914965.1 uncultured Thermoanaerobacteraceae bacterium
GTAACCCCCTTTGAAATTCTTTATTTAATTGCCATAATCCTCTTTTTTCGACAGTTCTCATCCATAAAATAATGATGCCGGCCTAGCTGCAACCAGGCCGGCAATTTTGCATTGATCTAATTTACAGCAAAGGAGTCATACTATCTTCGAAAATACCTCTGACAACTTGTTCAGTAGCCTTGATGGGGGCTACGCCTAGCAAGCCACCGAGGGAGGGGGTGTTGAAAGCCAGGTGAACCAGTTTGTCGATATCAGTTTCTTTGTATCCCAAATCCTGCAGCTTTTCAGTAACACCCACATTAAACAGCCACTGCTCCACACCAACTGCACACTCTTCCGCTTCTCCTGGAACACCCTGCAGCCCTGGAACGATAGGCTCATAGATTGCCGCCAGAATTTCAGGAACAGCAGGATATGTATATTTGATTACTGCCGGAAGCAGCATAGCCAAACCAAGGCCATGCGGCAGGTCTGGTTTTATAGCACTCAAGGGGTGCTCCATGGCGTGGGTCAAATGCAGCAGGCCATTGTCAAAATCGATACCTCCAATCATGGAAGCATAAAGCAGGTAGTACCTGGCTGTTAAGTCGTCGGGATGAGCAACCGCCTGGGGCATGTAGCGAGCAACCAAGCGCACTGCTTCCTTGGCCATCATGACAACATACGGGTTTGTAACCAGGGAGGTGCAGGCCTCGGTAACATGGTTGACTGCGTCAATAGATGTATAGCGAGTCTGGTTTGCCGGCAGTTTAGTCATGATTGAAGGATCATCAATTGCGAACACTGGGTAAATGCAGTCAACCGCCAAGGCAGGTTTATATTCTTTCTCTGGAATGCTGGCGACTGCAAACCTGTCGACTTCAGTACCGGTTCCATGAGTGGTATTGATAGCAATAATAGGAACTGCTTTCTCAGGATTAAATTTGAAGGTATAGAGATCACGTGCGTTGTACTGGGCGTTGTCAGGATGGAGGAGAACAGCAGCGCTCTTGCAGGTGTCGATCGGGCTGCCACCGCCGATGCCGAAAACGGCACACGCCCCTAATTCTTTACCCATTTTAACGGCGTTGTCAATGCCATCAACTGTTGGATTTGGAACAACCTCGTCGTACATAGTCCAGGCAATCCCTCGACTCTTGAGGACAGGCTCCAAAACATCCCAGACACCGGTTACTTTGTAAACAATTTTGTCGGTGCAGATAAGAACCTTATCGATACCCTGATTCTTCAGCCAGTCGCAGATGTCATTGACTTTTTGGAGAGCTCCTACCCCAAAGTAACACAGGGTGCGTGTGCGGATTTCTACTACCTGGTTAATGTTCATTTTTGTCTCCCACATAAATCAGTTAACCTCCTCATTTTTTTGTCCATTATTCTTGCAAACATCAATACGTCAAGTTACACGCCCCTAAAAACCATCACCCCCTGCACTCTATATCTATATATTTCTCCAAACACCTTATTGTAATGTGCAAAATGCGTGCCAACTATTTCCGAAAGCAGTAAATTTAAAAAACCACTTCTACAAGTCCTAAAACAATAATAAAGCAAATCAACTGCCGCAAATGCGGCAGTTGATTAACGCGTTCCCGAGAATCTCAACAATTTATCGTAACCCTATTTTATTTGGCTTATCGTACCTCTGCAACTTCCTTGGCAAGCTTTTTCCGCCTGCAGTTGGGGCATAAGCTATCATCAGCATAATCAAGTTCCAGCTGTTCTGTAACATGTTCCCTGACCGGTAGTGTGCTGTAATACCCCCCGCACTTCTCACAGCGCAACATCTCGAAGGATTTATGCCAGATCTCCCTGCGCCCACCTTCTTCTACAACTCGAATTGCTCCTGTCGGACAGGTATCAGCACAAGCGCTGCAGCCGATGCACTCCGGAGATTCTTCATCAAAGGGTGTTGACACCCTTTTCTCAGTTCCCCGTAAGACTGTGGAAATGGCGTTGGCACCTACCTTTTCACAGGCCTTGACACAAAGCCGGCACATGATGCAGCTCTCCTCGGGATCTACTCCCTTCACTTCGGAGCAACTGTAATCCTGGTATAATTTTTTCATTAGGTCGCTGTTGGGCGCTCTCCTGTAGAGCAGTGTGATGATATTGCGCCTAATTTCCTCGAGTTCCGGAGTTTTGGTCTGGACTTCAATCTCCCCAGTAATCGGATAGGTACAGGATGCTACAAAGCGCTTCCGGTTACCAGTTTTAACTTCCACCATACACATACGGCAAACTCCCTGACCGCCAAAAGCTTCGCTGTAGCACAGGGTAGGGATGTCAATACCGGCCTCTCTAGCCGCCTCAAGTATGGTTTTCCCTGTCTCAACCTCTATTTCGATACCATCAATTGTTACTTTCATCAGCTCCACCCCCCTATTTCACCTTGACAGCCTGGAATTTACAGTTATTGATACATTCCCCACATTTGATACACTTGGAAATTTCAATAACATGTGTTTTCTTCTTCTCTCCAGTAATTGCGTCAGCCGGACAGTTTCTGCGGCAGCGCCCACATCCTGTACAAAGTTCCGGATCAATGTAAAATTCAGTCAGATCCTTACATACCCCCGACGGGCACCTGTGGTTGTTGATGTGTTCCAGGTACTCATCCCGGAAGTATTTTAAGGTAGAGAGTACTGGGTTGGGTGCTGTTCTACCCAGTGCGCATAGAGCAGCCTGTTGTATAGTAGAACTCATGCTCTCCAGGAGATCCAGGTCCTCCATTGTGCCCTTACCTTCACAGATACGGGTCAAGATCTCCAGTAAAAGACTGATCCCTTCCCGACAGGGCACACACTTACCGCAGGATTCACTGGCCAGGAAGTTGACATAGTAGCGAGCCACCTCGACCATACAGGTGCGGTCATCCATGACGATCAGACCACCTGAACCCATCATGGACCCTGCCTGGGACAGATTGTCAAAATCTACCGGCAAGTCAAGCAGATTCTCTGGAATGCATCCACCTGAAGGACCGCCCGTTTGAACAGCCTTAAACTTACGTCCATTCTGGATTCCACCGCCGATATCAAAAATAATTTCTCGCAGGGTGGTACCCATCGGCACTTCCACAAGCCCTGTGTTGACAACTTTTCCTACTAGAGAGAACACCTTGGTGCCCTTGCTCCCTTCAGTACCAATGGAAGCAAACTTTTCAGCTCCAAAATTGACAATCACCGGAACATTGGCCCATGTCTCCACATTATTGATCACAGTAGGATGTCCCCAAAGACCCTTTTCGGTGGGAAAGACATACTTATCCCAAGGCTCTCCTACATTACCCTGGATCGAGTTGATCAGGGCAGTTTCTTCGCCGCAGACAAAGGCTCCCCCGCCGCGGACTATTTCTATATCAAAAGACAGGTCACTTTCCAGGATATTTTTCCCGAGATAACCGCACTTCTTGGCCTTCTCAATCGCACAGATAAGGTTCTTAACAGCCAGGTCATACTCATCACGCACATAAATATACCCAGCCGAAGCGCCAATGGCATAAGCACAGATAATCATACCCTCGATCACTGTATGAGGGTCTCCCTCCAGAATACTGCGGTCCATAAAAGCACCCGGGTCACCTTCATCTCCATTGCAGATCACATATCGCTGCGGGTCGTCTGTAGAAGCACAGGCTTTCCACTTGAGACCAGTAGGGAAGCCACCGCCGCCCCGCCCACGCAGGCCCGCTTTCAGAACTTCTTCAACAACCTCACCAGGTGTCATGGTCTTAACTGCTTTTTTCAAGGCCCGATAACCGTCTCGGTCAAGATAATCCTGGACAGCGGTGGGGTCGATTTCACCAATATTGCGCAGGGCAACCTTGTGCTGCTTCTTGTAAAAATTGGTGTCATGATGCGATCTGTAGTACTGCTTCGTGGCCGGGTCGCGGTACAGGAGACGATTAACAAGTTCCCCTTTGAGCAGTGTCTGCTCTACGATTTCAGAAACATCCTCTTCCTTTACATGGCAGTAGGTTATATCATCAGGCAAAATTTTTACCAGGGGGCCCTTTTCACATAAACCATTGCAGCCTGTTGCTTTGGCAAATGTTTCAACCTCAAACTGATCGTTTCCCTCGAGAGCATGGCAGAATGCCTCATAAACCGGTCCGCTGCCGTTTGCTAGACAGCCGGTACCGCAGCAGACAAGAATCATTCTTTTGTCAGGATTATTCACTTGTGTTTGAGTCATTGTCCTGCCCCCTATACTCATTAATTATCTTTCTTAATGCAGCTGGGGTAACCTTGGGGTAAACCTTGCCATTAGCTACGAGAACAGGTGCTAGAGCACATGCCCCCAGACAGTTTACGGTTTCCAGGGAGAAATCACCGTCAGCAGTAGTTTCACCAGGCTTAATTCCCAAACATGAGTAGATTTCATCGATCAGAACATTGGAGCCTTTGATATGGCAGGCAGTTCCATCACACGCCTTGAGTACAACGCGACCTTTGGGAACAAGGCTGAAGGCCTTATAAAATGTAGCCATACTGAAGATAACGGTCATTGGTGCATTGACATGATCAGCTGTCATCTTCAGGGCTTCTTTTGGCAAGTAATTTAAGTGTTTCTGCAGATCCTGCATAATTGCCAGGATAAACCTTCTTTCAGGAGGGTACCTGTTAATTATTTTCTCCATGGCTTGTCTATCAGCAATCTGCTGGCTGTTCACCGCCATAATCAATACCTTCCCCCTTATATCCACGTTTTTTCTTTATAGCAACAAAATAACAGCGCTGCAGCAGGTTTTTTCAATTCCTTCTTTACAGTAAAAAGGGGGCGGAACCACTCGATCCGCCCCCTTCTGCTGCTCAGCCACCCGCAAGTCTGGGAAAAATGGCCACCTCATCCTCTTCCTTTAAAGGTGTCGCCAGGCCGGCCAGGTGCTCTATTGCCCTCCCGTTAACCAGGATAATCACATCTCCGCCGAGTTGTTTCTCCTGAGCAGGATCCGTTGGAGCGAAGAGCCACCGGGTTAAATCCTTACCATAATGGATGGATAGTTTCTCGAGCAATTCCACTAGTATCGTTCCTGTAAAATCAGTGGTTTCCTTCACCCCGGTAATGTCCCGGAGAAGGGCAAAAAACTTCACTTTCAAAGGGGATCACCCCCCCTCACGCATTATTGGAGGCCTAACTCCTGCAGTTTTTCCGGGGTGGGTCTGCCTTCTGCATCCCAACCACGTGCCTCGTAGTATTCTGGAAGCATAACATCTAGTTTGTTGACTGATCCCTTGCAGGGACCAACCTTGACCGGTTCCTTCAAAAGACGCGGCGGCAGTGAATCGTCATCTTTGGTAAAGCCATTCGTCAAATTGAAGAGCCGCTCCATATTCCAAATTCTCTCTCCGACCTTCATTACTTCTTCAACTGTATATTCAACACCTGTTGCTGCCATGAGCTGTTCAGATAGTTCCGGTGCTCCAATAGCAAAAGTCAGGAAGAGACAGATTCCTGCGGCGTCCACAGATGCGGTGAGATCCTGGAAGATCTTGGTCCACTGCGCTTTGCCATCAGTAACCAGGTTATCCAACTTTTCGGGGAGTCCCAGAATCTCTGGTGCGGTCATATAGCCGCGGACATGGCAGCCACCACGGTTATTGGTTGCATAGCTGAGTCCCATTCCCTGAAGGGAACGAGGATCGTAAGCGGCCATTTCCTGTTTCTTGCAGGTCATGGACAATTCCGGATGGCCGTACTTGCTACCAAACCGGTAAGATCCTTCAGCCAGATCATCACCAAAACCTTCTCTAAAGGCTGTCATTCTAGTGAGCTCTACCATTGCCTCGGCATCGCCCCACCTCAACACACGGCCGACATCTCCTTCTTTAAGTGCGCCGATGTCATAGAGTTCAAAGGCACAGGCGATGGTGCTGCCCAGGGTAATGGGGTCCATGCCCAGTTCGTTACAGTAGTTGTTGGCTTTGATAATCGCTGCCAGATCATCGATACCACAGTCAGCGCCAAAAGACCAACCTGCTTCATATTCAGGCCCTTCGCCAAAACTCTTGAAGGGGCCATCAGGTACATTAACAATCCGTCCGCAGCCGATCCCACAGCCCATGCAGCCCTTATTGCGGACCAAATAAGTCTTGGCTAGGGTCTCACCACTGGTGGCATCGGCATTGGGGAAGGTTCCGGAATCCCGGAAATTGTTTACCGGGAGCCCACCAGACTGGTCGAGAATGTTGATCAGAATCTGAGTACCATAAGCTGGTAGACCCTGGCCAGTTACCGGGTGATCTTTAACCATCTTCCGTGCCTTTGTCAAAGCAGTTAAGAAGGCATCGGGATCAGCAACTTTGACTGCTCCAGAGCCCTTCACTACAATAGCTTTTAGTTTTTTGCTGCCCATCACAGCACCAACACCGGAACGCCCGGCAGCCCTCGTATAGTCGTTCATGATGCAGGCAAACTTGACCAGGTTTTCTCCGGCAGGTCCGATACAAGCAACCTTGGCATCGATGTCGGTTTCTTCCCGCAAAGTATCGGTTGTTTCATTGACATCCTTACCCCAGAGATGTTCGGCACAACGCAGTTCTACTTCACCGTCATTGATGCAGAGGTAAACCGGCTTTTCTGACTTGCCCTCGATAATAATTCCATCGTAACCAGCATATTTCAGTTCAGGTCCCCAATAACCACCAGAGTTGGATGCAGCCATAGCACCGGTAAGCGGAGCCTTGCAGACCACATTGTAGCGAGCGGCATTAGTGGCCATTGTACCGGTAAGGGGGCCGGTCATGAAGATCATATTGTTTGCTTCACTAAAAGGATCCATCTTGAGGTCACATTCCTTAATCCAAAAGCGTGTCCCCAGCCCCCGGGCACCCAAGTAGTTCTTTGCTTCTACCATATCCAGGGCCTCTTTTTTAATGGTTCCATTGGTCAAGTTAACACGCAGAATCTGTCCTACCCAGCCGTACATTATTTGGTCACCTCCTGCAGCGCCTCTTTAAATTTCGCGGCATATGCCCGTTTCTTGGTCAGAGTGCCTGTACTGGCTTCCACATAGGTAATGGCTCCACCAGGGCAGAACTTGGCACATTGAGGATCCCCACCGCAGAGATCACATCTCAGAATGCGGTTCTTTGCAGAATCATAAGCAATATTGCCAAAGGGGCAGGCCTGGATACACATCTTGCAGCGGATGCACTTCTCATCATCCAGTTCCAGGGCTCCTGTGACATCGTTGCGTTTTAATGCTCCGGTCGGGCAGACCATCTCACACGCTGCAGTATCACACTGCAGGCACATCAGTGGTACAGAAATTCCCTCTCTCTCAAACTGTACCACATTAACTCTGGCCGCACTGGGACGAAACTCCTTGTCATGTTTGAAGGAGCACGCCAGTTCACAGGTACGGCATGAAATACATTTCTCTGGATCTAGCATCAGTACTTTTGCCATACTCAGTCTGGTCTTGCTTTCAGACCAGACTCTCCACCTCCCTAATAATAAGTTTTAGGTGTTTGTGGCTTCTCGTTAGGACCGTTGTCCTATCTCTCTACGCCATCATTTCTACTTATGCAGTAATACTTCCTTTGATAAAATAGTACCAACAATTAACTTAACTACCTGTAGCGAAACTCTTTTCCTCCTTTCTCAAAATTTTGATTACGGCATCATAATATCATATTCGCAAGGTTCATGCCAGCGAGGCAGGCACCTGCCTTGTTCCCTTTCTAGAATAAAAAAATGCCGCTTTCGCGGCAAATTCATCCGTTTTCTCGGGAAACACCGATTTTTCGTTGTCTCTCTTATTTCTTTTCCTTGTAAAGGTACCGCAAAACCCGGGGGGTAGTCCTCAACCATTCTGCCGCCTGAGGATAGCGCTCTCCCGATTGTTGCAGAGCATTCTCGATTACCTTCCGAACAGATTCATTGGTAATTTCTTTGAGATCATCAAGAAATAATGGCAAGTCAAAACCTTCTTTGACATCAATATTGCTCACCAAGGAATCCAGGCTAACAGCGATCGCCTCTAACCCGCTTTTTACTGGAGTTAACGCAAACACTGGTTCCTGGTTTGGTACCGCTGCACCTGCATCCTCTGGAATCTTTACCCCCGGTTGTGCCGTAATCTTAGAAGGAAGATGTTCCAGCAGAACAGCTGGGGCATCACAGATGGCTGCCACCTGGGCCATTACATTGGCCAACTCTCGGATATTACCTGGCCAATTGTATCTGTTGAGGGCTTCTAGCACTTCGGCACTCAGCCGTGGACGGCGTTCTGTTCCATAATGGTGGGCTAGAAAATGCTCTGCCAGGAGGGAAATATCCTCACGGCGTTCCTTAAGGGAGGGCAGGCTCAGGGTCACCACATCCAGCCGATAAAAGAGGTCTTCCCGGAAACGCTTTTCAGCAACGAGTTTTTCGAGAGGGGCATTTGTCGCAGCGATTACCCTCGTATCTACCCGGATCGGTTTTTCTCCACCTACACGGAAGATCTCTCCGGTTTCCAAGACCCGCAGCAGCTTCACCTGGATGGTCAGAGCAGCTTCCCCAATCTCATCTAAAAAGAGGGTACCGCGGTGAGCCATTTCGAAGATCCCTTTGTGTTGGGAGGTAGCACCTGTAAACGCTCCTCTTTCGTGGCCAAACAACTCACTATCCAGGAGTGTCTCAGTGAAAGCACCACAGTTGATAGCCAAGAAAGGCTGCTCTGACCGGGAACTAACAGCATGGATATAGCGAGCGAGAACCTCTTTACCAGTACCTGTCTCTCCACGGACCATAATTGTGATGCTTTTATTAGCAAGTTTTTCCGAAATAGTCAACAATCGCTGTATTTGTTCGCTTTTACCCGCAACAAAACCGACCTTCTCCAGCATCCTTTTCCTGTGAAGCAGATTATCCTCGTCTGCACAGGTTCCTTTCCTGGCTAGAGCACGGTTTAGAGCACGTTCTATAATGGCCTCCAGAGCATCCAGATCATCAAAAGGCTTCTCTAGATAATCGTAGGCCCCCAGTTGAATGGCTTCCACAGCAGATTTGACTGTGGAATAACCTGTCATAATTAGAACCTCACAGGTGGGGTACTTCCTTTTTATCTCTCTTAAAAGAGTGATCCCATCGTCATCAGGAAGTTTCAGATCGAGCATGACCACGTGAAAATAATCCTTCAGGGCTTCCCTTGCCTGCTTTCCATTTCCGGCAACAGTAACGTCATGGTTTTTCCCCTCAAGGAAATATTTAAAAAAGTTTCCCATTTCCATTTCATCATCTACAACAAGAATACGAGCTGCCAATCTTCTGCCTCCTTTGACCGGTAATTAAGCTTCCCCATCACCTTCTACGAGATCATCTGCTTTTTGGGATGGAGGAAGATAAACTGTAAATGTTGCCCCATTACCTGGTTCGCTTTCTATAGCAATGGTCCCCCCATGTTTTTGAACAATTCCCAAGCTTACTGAGAGACCAAGCCCTGTTCCTTTGCCAACCCCTTTGCTGGTGAAAAAGGGGTCGAAGATCTTTGTTAGCATTTCTTTCGGCATCCCTTGCCCATTGTCGGCAACCTTGATATAAGCCTGGTTTCTTTGCTGGTCAAAACCCGTTTTCACCGTAATTCTCCGTTCCCGGTCATCTTCCTCATCAAAAGACTGCCTGGCATTCAAAAGCAGGTTGACCACCACCTGTTCCAACTGTTGAGAATGACCCTCAATGGCAGGTAGCTGTTCATCCAGTTCTAAATCAATTTTAATTTTTTCAGATTCGATATGAAAAACAACCAACTTCAGGGCTTCATCAACCACATCATTGAGGTCAAGAGGCAGGAAAACATACTGTTCCTGCCGGGAAAAAGCAAGCAGGCCACGCACGATTCTCTTGCAGCGCAAGCCACAGGTTTGGATGTCTTCAAGTATTTTATATTTCTGGTCATCCTCGGGAATACTGCGCTGAAGCAGCTGAGCATCGCCAATAACGACCGCCAGTGGTGTATTCAGCTCATGGGCAACACCGGCCGCCATTTCCCCTAAAGCAGCCAGACGTGCTGCCTGCATCAACTGCACCTGCATTTTAAGTCTTTCAGTAATATCTTTAATATAAATAACAACACCCATGTCCTTCTTTTCCTGGAAAGCAGGGTAAGCACTCATTTCCACAACTCGCCCGTCATCCAGCTGCCGCTGAATATTGATCACATCCCCGGTTTCTAACACCTCGCGAAAACTGCACTCTAAACACTCGTCTTTTTGTGTACAAAACACATCACAGTATTTTTGGCCCAGAATTTCCGGCTCGCAAAAATCACTAGCCTCCATTGCTGCCTGATTACCTCTCAAAACCCGCAGGTCGCGGTCAACCACAACGATGATATCCCTAACCGCCTTGAAAGTAGCTTCCCATTCCGACTTTGCCCTGTTGACCTCAGCAAAAAGGGCGCCATCCTGGAGATATATTGCGATCTGGTTGGCCAACTGCTGGAAAAAAGCCAGATCCAGGGGGTCATAAGCTGTAGTACGGTCACTCCCAACCACAAAAAGCCCGTAAACCTTGTTCTGAGTAATCAGGGGGTTAATCACTGCCACATCCAGTCCCTGATGGAGCAAGAAAGGATCCTGTGTTCCCGTCTCCCGCTGCCAGGTGGCCTGCGTTTTGTTGGCAACTGTTTCCCAAAGTTTTTCTCCCTCTTCTGTGGGGATCTTTAACCCATTGTGGCAGGTTTGATCCGGGGGGTAGCAGAAACTTACCACGAGTTCCTTCCCTACTAAAGTTAAAATAATTAGGCGCTTTAAGTAAAAGATCTCCTGCACACGCTCATATATTTTTTTAATGGTTTTGTCCAGGTAATCTTAAGGGAGATGATGATATGGACACAGACCCAGGTAGTAATCCTCACGCGTGCTTAA
>CALGIY010000051.1 GCA_937914965.1 uncultured Thermoanaerobacteraceae bacterium
ACGAAGGCATCGATGGTCTGGTTGTGGTTGGGGGAGAGGGAACTATGCATGGTGCTCTTGCCCTGGTAAAACATGGGGTGGCCGTAGTTGGGGTGCCGGCTACCATTGACAACGATCTTTCCGGCACCGAATTTGCCATTGGTTTTGATACTGCACTAAACAATGTGGTAGATGCCATTAATAAGATCCGTGATACAGCAACTTCCCATGAGCGAGTTTTTATTATCGAAGTGATGGGGCGTGAGGCAGGGCATATTGCCCTTTATTCAGGTCTTGCGGGTGGTGCAGAATCAATTCTGGTTCCTGAAATCCCCGTGAACATGGATGAGGTGATCTTTAAATTAGAAAGGGGGATGAACCGCGGTAAACTACACAGCATTATTGTAGTTGCCGAGGGTGCTGCCAGTGGGATGGAGATTGGGGAGGAGATCAGAAAAAGGACAGGATTGGAAACGCGCATTACGATCCTGGGGCACTTACAGCGTGGGGGAACGCCCACTACTATGGACCGGGTACTGGCAAGTCGCATGGGGGCCAATGCTGTTGACCTCCTGCGGGAGGGAGTAAGTAATAAGATGGTAGGGATTGCAGCAGGAGAACTGGTTGCTGTGGATCTAGAAGAAGTACTGAGCCGAAAGAAAGAACTGAACCGTGATATCTGGGAACTGGCTGCGATTCTCGCCATTTGACAATAGGGGGTATGCTTGTGAGAAAAACGAAAATAGTGTGTACGATTGGACCCGCAAGTGATTCTCTGGAAATGATGAAAAGTTTAATTGAAGCGGGTATGGATGTGGCGCGTCTGAATTTTTCTCATGGTACCCATGAGGAGCATGAGGCGCGCATCAAACGACTGCGCCAGACTGCAGCAGAAACCGGGAAAATTCTGGCGATAATGCTGGATACCAAGGGCCCGGAAATCAGGACGGGGTATATCAAAGGTGACCGGGTTATTTTAAAAGAAGGCTCCCGGGTCATTCTGACCACAGAAGAGATGACTGGTGACGAAAGCCGGTTTTCCATCACCAATCAGGAACTACCGAGGGCGGTATCTCCAGGCAATACGATTATGATCGCTGATGGAATGCTGCAGCTGGAAGTGGTTTCTACAACAGGTACAGAAATTGAGTGCAAAGTAATTATTGGCGGTGAACTGGGAAACCAGAAGAATGTTAATGTCCCCGGTATTACCCTCGATTTACCTGCATTAACTGAAAAGGACATCAAGGACATTAATTTCGGTATCGACCAAGAGATAGACCTGATAGCAGCCTCTTTTGTACGGCGGTCAAGTGATGTGCTGGCCATTAGGCGCATCTTGGAATCCCGGGGAGCGGATATCCATATCATTTCCAAGATCGAAAATGAGGAAGGCGTCAATAATTTAGATGAAATAATCAAGGTCTCCAATGGGATTATGGTAGCCAGGGGTGACATGGGGGTTGTCATACCCGCACAGGACGTTCCCTTGATCCAGAAGAAAATTATTAAGGTATGCAACCACGCTGGAAAGCCGGTTGTAACTGCTACACAAATGCTGGATTCGATGATCCGCAACCCGCGTCCTACAAGGGCCGAGGCAAGTGATGTGGCCAATGCAATCTTCGATGGTACAGATGCGGTTATGCTGTCAGGAGAGACGGCAGCTGGAAAATATCCACTGGATGCGGTCAAGATGATGTCCCGGATCGCAGAACGGGCTGAAGAAGCGCTTGACTACAAGAGTCTGCTTTTGAAAAGAATTGAGGAACTGCCGCGCACCGCCACAGATGCTATTAGTCACGCCACCTGTACCATTGCCCAGGACCTGGGAGCAGCGGCGATTATCACTTCAACAAAGTCCGGTTTTACAGCGCGAATGGTTTCTAGATACAGACCCCGGGCACCGATCATTGCCGTCAGTCCGGATGAAAAGGTGCGCAGGAAACTCTGCCTTGTTTGGGGGGTACAGCCCCTTGGTGCTCAAGAAATAGACAACACTGATCAGATGATCAAGCTGGCAGTGGACACCAGTCTGGCGGAAGGGTTGATCAAGTGTGGTGATCTGATTGTGATTACTGCGGGTCTTCCAGCAGGGGTTCCGGGTACAACAAATCTGATCAAGGTGCATACTGTCGGGAAGGTCTTGGCCAGAGGAACAGGGATGGGCAATCGCGCTGTGGTCGGTAAGGTGCGGATCTGCACAACTTTAGAAGAAACCTTGGAGAAGATTCAAACCGGTGATATTTTGGTTGCGGTCAGCACTGACCGCGATTTTGTACCTGCGCTCCAGAAGGCAGGGGCGATTATTACCGAGGAGGGTGGGCTTACCTCCCATGCAGCAATTGTCGGTTTGAACCTGGGTATTCCCGTGGTTGTGGGAGTTGATGGTGCGACAAAAATCTTAAAAGATGGTGGTACTATTACAGTGGACAGCATGAGGGGTCTGATTTACCGGGGTTCAACAACTGTACTTTAAAATCATTAGACTGGAGATATTACCCCGGTATCTGTATAATAGATATCGGGGATTTTATTGATTTTTCTGGAGAGTACAAGAATGGAAAAGGATTTTGGAAGATAACAACGAAATCTTATCATTGGATAGTTAAGATTATTGATCGAGGGAGGCAGCGATGCTTAGAGTAGAGGATCTTCATGTAGCTGTGGGAGGTAAACCCATCTTACAGGGAGTAAATCTCCATATTAAGCCTGGGGAAACACATGTGCTTTTTGGTCCGAATGGCTCCGGTAAGTCTACACTGCTAGGGGCTATAATAGGCTTTGAGCGATATCATATCACAAATGGCAAGATCTACTTTAAGGGTGAAGATATTACGTCACTTTCAGTTCATGAAAGGGCAAAACTTGGCATTGGGATCGGATTTCAGCGTCCTCCTGTACTCAGAGGAGTATCCCTGGGTGATTTACTGAAAGTAACAGGGAGCGAGGAAAACAAAGTAGATGAATTGGCAGAGTCTTTGCATCTTCAATCTTTCCTAGAGCGAGACGTTAATGACGGCTTCTCAGGTGGGGAGGTCAAACGATCTGAGATGCTTCAGCTTTTGGTCCAAAACCCCGATTTCGTTCTGCTGGACGAACCAGAGTCTGGGGTTGACCTGGAGAACATTGCCCTGATCGGACAGTCTATCAATCAACTGCTGGAAAAGGACGGTTATTGTGGGGACGAACGCTGCCGGCGTAAACTTAAAGAAGGAAGAAATAAAGCTGGACTCATTATTACCCATACCGGATATATTCTTGATTATGTACCCGCGGATCTGGGCCATGTGCTCTTTGATGGTAAACTATCATGCACTGGACTTAACCCTCGGGAAATGCTGGGCTGCATCCAGAAATACGGATACGCTGATTGCACCCACTGTTTAGCATAAGGAGGTAATGAGATGCAGGATGAACTACGCCAAAAAGCCCAGAAAGCGCTGGATAAAAGTGCTTCTTTTGGAGAGGAAATAGATTTTAACAGCTTTAACGCTAAAGAGAAGGTCCATCTCTACCTGGACAACCTGGTGGATCTTCCTGATGAAGAGAAAAAGGATATGCTCATTGCTGGAGTAGATGTCAGTGAGAAAGAGAGAACAGGGACCTTCATCCAGGAGGATAATTCGGTGATCCATGCCAGCGCGCTTCAGGACGGGCTGGAGGTATTAAATATAGGTGAAGCTTTGGAAAAGTACGACTGGCTTCATGACTACTACTGGAATGCAGTTCAGATCGACGCTGACAAGTACACTGCGAAGGTGGGTCTAGAGGGAGAAAGCGGTTACTTTGTCCGGGCTCTCCCAGGTGTCAAAGCTGTTTATCCTGTACAGGCCTGTATGTTTATCGGACAGGAAGGGCTGCTGCAGAGTGTACACAACATCATTATTGCTGAAGAGGGTTCAGAACTCCACCTGATCACTGGATGTACTACAGGTCGCCATGTAGAATCCGGAATGCATATAGGGGTTTCGGAAATATATGTGAAGAAAAACGCCAAACTGAGCTTTACAATGGTGCACAGTTGGGCCGAGGAAGTGGCTGTGCGCCCACGCACAGTAACAGTTGTGGATGATGGTGGCGTGTTTCTTTCCAACTATGTTTGTATGCGTCCGGCAAGGACTGTTCAGATGTATCCGACAACTTATCTGAAGGGACAGGGTAGTGTTGCCAGATACCACTCGGTTCTGGTGGGACACCCAAATACCGACCTGGATGTGGGATCCCGTGTGGTGCTGCAGGGAGAGGGTAGTCGCGCCGAGATCATCGCACGCTCTCTCACCAGAGGCGGTAGGATCGTTAACCGCGGCCACTTGGTGGGTGAACAGGAAGGCGTGAAAGGGCACCTAGAGTGCCGGGGCTTGATGCTTTCCCCGGAAGGTGTAATTTATGCGGTTCCCGAGCTGGAAGCCCGGGTAGATGGTGTGGAGCTTTCCCATGAGGCTGCGGTGGGCAAGATCGACCAGGAGGAGATCGAATACCTCATGGCCCGTGGCCTTTCCGAGGATGAAGCCACAGCCATGATCGTGCGGGGATTCCTGAACGTGAAGGTCATGGGTCTTCCTGAGGAATTGGAAGCGGAAGTGCAGAAGGCCATTGCACTCAGCGATGAGTCCACTCTTTAGTGGATGGGTGGCCTAAAGCTGCAGCAAGTTTGCATCATGGTCAATAGGGTGTTATAATCATAAAGCTTGGTAACTGATAAGATAAGGCAAGCAGTCCAGATGATCGCACGTGCCATGAGCTGAAAGGCGGTATGTGAGGAAAGTCCGGGCTCCATAGGGCAAGGTGCTGGGCAACGCCCAGTGGGGGTGACCCCAAGGATAGTGCCACAGAAATGTAAACCGCCTAGCAGCATATGCTGGGTAAGGGTGGAACGGTGCGGTAAGAGCGCACCGGCGGTCAGGTGACTGGCCGGCCAGGTAAACCCCACCTGGAGCAAGACCGAATAGGGAGGCATTGAGGTGGCCCGCTTCGCCTCCGGGTAGGTTGCTTGAGACCTCGGGTAACCGGGGTCCTAGATAGATGATCATCACCTTCGGAAACGAAGGTACAGAACCCGGCTTACAGGGCTGCTTGCTTCTATCAAAAAAAATGAGCCAGGTATCCTGCATTTAGGATACCTGGCTATGTTTATTTCTGCAAATATTATCGGACCAGCAACCTGTTGTTGGGTAATATACTGAAACCTGCGGGAAGGTGTTTATATTAGTTTAAGCGATAAGCTTAAACTAAACAATAATTTGTGGTATTAATCAAAAGAATTTATAGTAATACTACGGGAAAAGTTAATACTATTGATTCATATTGGCAGAAAAGAAAGGATTTTAGAAGTTTGAGAGCGAAACAAGTAATCATCTACAGAGAAAGTGTGGCTGACCAATGAACGTAGACTGGCTACAGACTTTTATCCTCATCGTTGACAAAAAAAGTCTTACAAAGGCTGCAAGAACCCTTCATTTGACACAGCCTGCTGTAAGCAAACAACTAAATTCTCTGGAAAAGTTCTATGGTACACCCTTGCTCTACCGCACAAGCAGGTACATGGAGGTTACGGAAGCAGGCAAGTTGGTTTATGAATACAGTCAGAAGATCCTCACAGCACTTAGAGAAAGTTTGACTGATGTAGAAGCTTTAGAACATAACCTGCGCGGCAGTCTGCTTCTTGGTGCCAGCACCATTCCCGGGGAGTATATCTTGCCTACAGCCCTTGGCCGTTTTCAAGACCTTCATCCCCAGGTTAATGCCAAGCTAGAGATCGCTGACAGCACAGAAGTGGCTGGTTTGGTTCTAGATGGGGCGGTCGAGGCGGGAATGATTGGAGTTGCTTTGGCAGATCCTACTCTGAGCGAGGAACTAATTTTTCAGGATGAACTGGTGGTAATCGCATCTCACCAGCATCCTTTTGCTGGAAAGAAAACGATTACTCTCGATGATTATCTGGAGGAACCCCAGATTGTAAGGGAAGCTGGATCCGGAACAAGACTGGTCATCGAAAACAAGTTGATGGAGAGGGGTACTTCCCCAGAAAAGCTGAAGATCAGGCTAGAACTGGGGAGTACAGAGGCGGTTGTTAATGCTGTAGCAGCAGGGCTCGGCATATCATTAGTATCCCATTTTGCTGTAAGGAACCGGGTTAAAGCTGGAGAAATTTCTTCAGTGCTGATCGAAGATCTGCCGATTGAAAGAGGTCTTTACTTTATTACTCGGCGGGACAGGGCATTAAGCCCGGTAATGGAGACTTTTTATTGTTTTCTTAAAGATTACTTACATCCAACGCTGAACGGCAGTCCCACTCCCTAATTAAATGGACAAAAGTTAATATTTTTCTCAATCCCCGGTTTTTACTGCGACCGGGATTTTTGTTGCCCTTTGATGCATAACTAAATGTTATCAATATACTAGCAGGATATTATGATTCGAGGCATAAAAGTTATATAATATATGTCAAACTACATTATAAAATTATTGCTTGGGTATCCCTACTCGTAGGTAAGAGGGAATCTACAACTTGAAATGGTGGGACTTTTTTTATTGAGGAGCGATTGACGTTGGAAATGAAAGAGGAGATTTATCTAGACAACGCAGCTACTTCCTGGCCGAAGCCGGAATGCGTCTATCAGGCAGTAGATACCTTTAACCGCAAGATCGGGGCAAGCCCAGGGCGAGGCAGTCATAGCAGAACCATTACTGCTGGTCAGGTGCTGCTGGATGCTCGGGAGTCCCTGGCACAGTTCTTCAATATCAAGGATAGTTCTCGGGTGATCTTCACAGCTAATGTGACCGCAGCTATTAATATCGCACTTAAAGGTTTGCTGGAACCGGGTGATCACGTTGTGATTAGCAGCATGGAGCACAATGCTGTTGCCCGGCCGTTGCATTCTTTGAAAGAGAAGGGTGTGGAACTTACAGTTGTTCAGTGCGCACCTGACGGCAGTCTTGATCCCCTGCTTGTGGAGCAGGCAATCACCGGGAGAACCCGTTTGGTGTGTCTGCTCCATGCTTCCAATCTGACTGGGACGATTATGCCTATCGTTGAGGTAGGGAGGATTGCCCACCGGAAAGGTGCCTTATTTATGGTTGATGCCGCACAGACCGCTGGAGTACTGCCAGTGGATGTAGAGGAGCACAAGATCGATATCTTGGCCTTTACGGGGCACAAGGGTCTGCTTGGCCCTCAGGGTACAGGTGGGTTGTATATCAGACCAAGCCTTGAAATCCAGACTTTCATCGAAGGTGGAACCGGGTCTTTGTCTGAACAGGTATACCAGCCCGACTTCATGCCCGATAAATTTGAAAGCGGCACGCCTAACACTCCTGGGATAGCTGGCTTGGGTGCAGGGGTCAAGTTTATCCAGGAAACAGGGATCGAGACAATTCGCAGGCATGAACAAGCACTGACAGATCTCCTGATTCGGGGTCTGAAAGAAATACCAGGGGTGATTCTCTATGGACCTGGTGACAGCGAGCGGCAGGTTGCTGTTGTATCTTTCAATATTGAAGGAAGAGACTGTGGTGAAGTAAGCTTTCTTTTGGACCAGAGACATGGTATCCAGTGCAGATCAGGGCTGCACTGTGCGCCTTTGGCCCATCAGACACTAGGGACAGTGAAAAGTGGGGCCTGCCGCATCAGCCCGGGTTTTTTCAACACAGCTGATGACATCAACAAAGCTATTAGGGCTGTTTGTGAGATTGCTAAATCTGGCTTAGGCCTCTGATCTCTATGTTAGAAAATTTAAGAAGAGGGTGACAGGGATGACAAAAATCATTGATGCTAGGGGGCTGTCCTGCCCCCAACCAGTGATTTTGACAAAAAAGGGTTTAGATGAAAGTGATGAGGTTACAACAATCGTTGATAACCGCACAGCCTTAGAAAATGTAAAGAAGCTGGCCAAGAGTAAGAATTGCAGTGTGCAGGTGGTAGAAAAGGAGGGGGAATATCATCTTTTGATCAGCAAAGGCAGCAGTGAACCCCAGCATACTATCGACCAGGGCAGTGTTGCTGTTCTGATTACTGGCAGCCTTTTTGGTAATGGTGATGAGGAACTGGGAAAGATCTTGATGAAAAGCTTCCTTTATACCTTGACCCAGATGGATAATTTAAAACACCTGATTTTCATGAACAGCGGAGTTTTGCTTACCACAGAAGGGTCTGGGGTTTTGGACCTGCTCAAGGCGCTAGAGGAGAGTGGGGTTGAGATCCTTTCATGCGGCACCTGCCTCGACTTTTACGAACTTAAAGATAAACTGGCAGTCGGCAAGGTGACCAATATGTATACTGCTGTAGAGCTGATAGCTTCTGCACCCAAGTCTATTACGCTTTAAGAGTTGGTTTGCAAGAAATTCGATTAGGGGGAGGGTGTTGTTTTGCAAAAAAATATTGATATTGTGAAAGTGAGGGATAAAGCCGCGGATTATTACCGACGCGGTGACTTCTACTGTTCAGAGGCTATCGTTAAAACTATAAAAGATGAGTTTGATTTACCCCTACCTGATGATGTGATTGCTTTGGCCTCAGGGTTTCCTGTTGGTATCGGTGGAGCTGGTTGTACCTGTGGTGCAGTTACTGGAGGCATCATCTCCTTGGGTATGTTTTTCGGAAGAACACTGCCAGGTGATCCTGGTGTCAGTAAGGCTATGGATTTAGCTAGGGAACTGCATGATACTTTTAAGACCCGCCATAAGAGCACCTGCTGCCGTGTGCTGACTAAAGGAATGGAGTTGGGATCAGAGGAACATATGGAGCAGTGTATCTCGTTTACAGGTGAGGTTGCCGAGGAAACGGCTCGGATTATCCTGAGAGAAATAAAAAATAAATAAAAATATTTTTAATAGCAGCAGGAATAACTAATTGATTGTAGAATATAAAAGTAAAAGCGAATACTTTTAATATGAACCAC
>CALGIY010000052.1 GCA_937914965.1 uncultured Thermoanaerobacteraceae bacterium
TAATTGTGTAGTGAACATCTCCGATCTCCCGGATACCATCCTCTATTTGTTTTATGATTTTGTCCGGATCCTCAGTACGCGGGTTGTCGGAGGTAAGCACCGAATAGTCACTGCTCTCCCCAGAGATCTTCCCCATCAAAGGCCGTTTTCCAGCGTCCCGATCACCGCCACAGCCGAACACCGTGATCAACCTTCCGCTGGTAATCTGCCGTGCAGTGTGCAGGACATTCTCCAGACCATCAGGGGTATGGGCGTAATCGACAACTACTGTAAAGTTCTGCCCCTCATTTACCGGCTCGAACCGCCCGGAAACACCCTTGATTTTCCGCAGTGCATCCTGAAGCACTGATACTGTAACACCCTCCTGCAGTCCCACACTGATAGCAGCAAGACTATTATATACATTGAACTCTCCTGGGAGAGAAATAGTAACAGGGATACTCTCATGGTCGTAAATAACATTAAAACTGCTGCCCGCTGCCGAAAGCCGGATATTTTGAGCTTTCACATTTGCCTGTTCCCGTATACCATATGTAATCACTGGTACAGCAGTCTTTTTTCTGATCTCCTGCCCTGCTGGATCATCCACATTGACCACTGCATAGCAAGGGCGCTGCTTGGTCCTCTCTTTACCCAGACCCTCAAAAAGCCGCATTTTAGCTGCCAAGTATCTCTCAAAATTAGTATGGAAATCCAGGTGGTCCTGGGTCAAGTTTGTAAAAACCCCAACATCGAACTCGCAGGCTGCTACCCGGTCCAGGTAAAGGGCGTGCGAAGAGACCTCCATAGCTGCAGAACCTACGCCAGCAACAGCCATCTCCCGAAGGATGGACTGCAGGTCAAGAGATTCCGGTGTCGTGCGCTCAACAGGCAGCCTCTTATCACCTATTTTATTCCAGATTGTACCGATCAGTCCGGTGGTCTCACCTCGGGCGCGCAGCACCGCTTCAATTAAATGGGTAGTGGTTGTCTTCCCGTTGGTACCAGTAACACCAATCAAAGATAGGGACCTGCTGGGATGTCCATAAAAATTGGCTGCCATCTCTGCCAGAGCCAAACGGGAATTCTCCACTCTGGCATACGAAAGCCCTGCAGGCACCATCACATTCTTTTCGATCACAAATCCCAGTGCTCCCCTGGATGCTGCATCCTGGATGTATTGATGTCCATCTGTACGATAGCCCTGAATACAAACGAAGATGTTTCCTGGCTGCACCTGGCGAGAATCATAGTGTAATCCTGTAACTGGAAAATCGAGCCCCCGGGAGTCAAGCAGTTTAACCCCCTGGAGCAAACTTTGAAAAGTGGACATCTAATCACCTCAAGCAGGATATTCTAAATCTTCTTATTATTACCAACAATACAGCAGTTCATTCAGGGACCAGTCACTACATTCTGCGGCGCCCGGAACTTTACTCTTACCTGCCCTCCGGCAGTGATCTGTGTCCCGGCGGCAGGCTCTTGTTCTACAGCAATCCCAGTGGGAAAAGGGTCACCTTCTGGAACAAGCACCAGTCCCATCATTCCTAGTAGTTCCGCTACATCTCTCATGCTCTTCCCCTTAACATTGGGAACTACCCGTTCATCCTGCTGTCCTGTATCTAGTTTCTGCAAGTTAAGCAGCACTTTGCTCCCCTTTTTTACCTTAACACCATCAAGGGGCAGCTGCCCGTACACAATCTGTCCAGACCCGGAGCGCTCGCTTTCCAGCCCTGCTTCTTTCAAAATCTTTTCAGCTTCCTGGACCGGAAGATTGAGCACCAGCGGTACTACCGCCATCTCCTCATCAGCGGCTTTTTCGCCCGGGCTATAGCGTACTGGTACCCCTAAATAGCGCAGACTGTCTTTAACCACTTCACGGAATACAGGGGCAGCAACTGTACCCCCATAATAAGGATATCCCTTGGGTGAGTCAACAACAACAATGGCAACAAGCTGGGGATCATCAACTGGTGCAAAACCAATAAATGAAGCCACATAATCTGTGGTGGAATAACCCCCACCTGGTACCGGCTTTTGTGCTGTACCTGTTTTACCACCAACTGAATACCCTTCTATATAACCATTGCGGCCAGACCCATGAGATACTACTGCTTCCAGCAGTTCTCTTTCCAATTTGGATGTATCATCAGAGATCACCTGCCGCATCACCTGGGGATTGTATTTTTTCACAACCTGTCCTTCTTTATTGCGCAGTTCCTTAACCAAATATGGTTTCATCAGTTTACCACCATTGACAATGGCTGATAGTGCGGTCACCATTTGCAGCGGTGTTACACTGTTAGCCTGCCCCATAGAAATAGTAGCCAGATCCACAGGTTTAACCTGCTTTTCCGGAATGACTATCCCGCTTGCCTCTCCTGGCAGATCAAAGCCCAATGGGTTCCCAAACCCAAAGCCGTTGATGTACTTGTAAAGTCTCTGAGTACCCAACTTCAGGCCCAAATTAATAAACCCCGGGTTGCAGGAGTTCTGGACAACTTCCGCTAGAGTCTGACTACCGTGCCCTTCCGGGGCCCAGCAGCGAATAGTCTCACCATTTACCTTGATATAACCTGGGTCATAAAACTGATCATCCCGGTTGGTCACACCCTCCTCTAAAGCTGCGGCCAATGTGACGATCTTAAAGGTAGATCCAGGCTCATAGCTGTCAGCAATGGCGGTATTGCGCCGGACCTGTGCCGGGGATTTGTGGAACTGGTTGGGATCAAAATCAGGTTTATTGGCCAAAGCTAAGATTTCCCCAGTGCGAGGGTCCATGACAACAATTGTAGCACTTTTCGGGGAACGCTCTTGGTAAACTTTATCCAGTTCCCGCTCTGCTATATACTGGATTGTCTGATCGATAGTTAGAACCGCATTGAGACCCTGTTCAGGTTGGATATACCTTCTTGTGGATTCAGGAATTTCATGCCCCGCGGCATCATATTCCACCAGCAGTCGGCCACAGACTCCCGCCAACTCCTTCTCATATGCAATCTCAAGACCTTCCAAACCCTGATTGTAGTCCCCAGCAAAACCCAGAATATGGGAAGCCAAATTCCCCTTAGGGTAAAACCGTTGGGGTTTAGGGATAATACCGATCCCAGGGAGGTTTTTTTCACGGAGTTCTTTGACTTGAGCCTTATTGAGTTTAAATTTAATCCAGACTGAATGCTGCTCCTTGGTAATCAACTCATAGAGATCCTTTTCCTTCATATCTAGGATACTGGCTAGTTCCCGGGCTGTAGATGACGCCTTCTTGGACTTGTTCACCTCTGCGGGAATGGCATAACAAGCCTCGGTATTAACGCTGACCGCAAGTTCCTTCCCATTCCGGTCATAGATATCCCCCCGCTTCGGCTCAACAACTATTTCGCGGATCCGGTTTTCGAGCGCCTTTTGCTGGTACCATGTTCCCTCTATAATCTGCAGCCAAACGAGACGCAGCAGCAGCAAGAAAAAGAGAAAAAAAACAACAAAAAACAGCCAAGTTATTCTCTTGCGAACTTCAATACTTCTGGTTATCAAAAAAACACCCCGTCAACGGGAGGAAGCTTCTGCCCGGCCGATTAATTTTTTTACAGATAGAGACCAGATATTTTTCTGTTTACCTTGATCCCGCGGTGTCTCCCGGTTTTGGTCAGAAATGGTATCAGCCTCGGCTGGAAGTGCAGCGAGCAAAATATCATCTGGCTTTTTCATCCCCAGTTTCTTTGTCGCAACTTCCTCTACCCGGTCGGGTCCTTGAAGCTCCGCAGCCTCTAATTCTAATTTTTTGTTTTCCCTCTGTAAAACAGCAACACAAAATTAGAATT
>CALGIY010000053.1 GCA_937914965.1 uncultured Thermoanaerobacteraceae bacterium
ATTGCCAGAATCACAAACAGCCCTGTTTTGTATGCAAGAATTCCAAAAGCTCCCCCGGGATTTTTAACATATGTAAGGTAAAAAAACCGCTGCACCAAGGCCACCGACTGCCCGGGGTCCATACATTTCACAACAATCATTTTGGATACCTGGTCAACCGCTACGGCCACCAGGGCAACAAAAAGAAACAAAGCAACACTTACTGCTTTATTTTTCATGCACCTTCCTCCCCCAATTGCCGGATTAAATCTTGATTCCCGGCAAGTAACACCTTGTAGGTACTTTCCAGGCGCAGAGCCATTTTATCGGCTGATAGCTCCTCTGCTCTTTTAAGTGCAGCTTGAGAGAAGCGATTCTTTAAGCCCGGACTCCTGAGCAGAGACAGAATTTTCTCTGCAAAATCCTCTTCCTCACCGCGACAGAGGTATCCGGTAATCCCATCCTGTACCATCGCCAGCGATCCAAAAGCGGCTTTTGCTACCACCGGCAGCCCAGCTGCCATTGCCTCAACCAGAACCAGCCCCTGGGTTTCGGTTACAGATGGAAAAACAAAAATATCTGCGGATTTATAGGCACCAGCTACTGTCTCTGGAGGAAGTTTTCCAGTAAACACAACCCTTTCTTCAACACCTAGAGCAGCAGCTAAATGACGCAAGTCCCCTTCTTCGGGTCCGCTGCCCACGAGAACAAGAACAGTATCCTGATTCTGCCTGGAAATCTGCTGAAAGGCGCGTATCAAAAATGAAAGATTCTTTTCCTTCCCAATTCTCCCCACAAAGAGCAATACCTTTTTTTGGCGGGGTATTCCAAAGTTTTTCTCCAGAAAACTTGGGTCCCCAGATTGGACGCGCTCCGGGTAAATCCCAGTGGGAATTGCCCGAACAGGCTTGTTCACTCCGTACCCCTGGATCATCTCCCTGATTACACCGGTTGGCGTAATCACCAGGTCACAGCGATTGCAAAAATCTCGAGCATACTTAATCATTCCCTTTTTCGCAAGCCCCCCAGCAAATGGAGCATAGTGCATATACTGATCGTAGAGGGTATGGTATGTAAAAACAAGGGGTATATCTAACGAGTGTGCCACCTTTGCCCCCACCCGCCCTAGCATAAAAGGAGAGTGAACATGAATTAAATCCAAGCCGATCTTGGATGCGTATTGCTCAGCCATCCTGGAAAGAGGCAAAGCTATATAAAACTCCGGATTAAAAGGGGTATGAAAAGAAGGAAAACGGAAGATATTAATTTCATTTTTATCTTTAGTCTGGGGGTACTGAGGCGCAAAAAGAAAAATCTCATGCCCCAAAAGTGCCAGTTCCCGGGAAAAGGTTTCGATGGAGAGCACCACACCACTGACATAAGGCCGGTAGCTATCGGAAAAAACACCGATTTTCATATTATGCTCAACCCATCATGACTTCCCCGGAGGGTCTTCATCATTTTTTCCGCGAAGATCCTGGTAATATACCCCATCCTTATCCTGGTACACCGGTATTCCATCAACTTCCTCAACAGTTCCTTCCTCCTCATCGCGGTTCTCAAAATCAGAGGATGTCCCAAAGTGCTCCACTGCTTGCCAGGCATCCTCACCATCAAACTGCACCTCATGGTTGGTCGACAGGCGATCCTCGGCAAAACCACCAAAGGGAGGCATCACCACCCCTTCCTCCACCGGGCGCCTGTGGGCTGATACTTGATCAGCCAATTTCTGGCGGCACTCATAGCAAAAGGTAGTAGAAGGTACCGCCGCCAGTCTCTCCTCAGGAATCTTCCTTCCACATTCCTTACAAATCCCATAATTCCCCTCAAAAAGACTCCTCAGGGCATCGTCGATCTGCTTGAGCTGCCGCTGGGCAAGATCCTTGAGCCCGATATCCTTGCTGCGTTCAAAGGTTTCGGTACCAATGTCTGCAGGGTGATTATCATACATGGACAGTTCCTGCAGGGAGTCTTTGAGCCCTCCTATTTTTTCAGCTTCCTCAAGGGTGGACAGACTGTCCTGTGCATCCCTTTTTTCACGCTCTAAAAGACAGCGGAAATAATCTAGTTTTTCTTGATCCAAGGCGATTTCCTCCATCTTCGAGTCTGTCTCTAAACCTTTCCCCCAAGCTGCAGCTGCACCAAACGCACTAGAGTGGCAATAAAGTCACTCACCACTGGGAGGTTAAGCACAACAAGGCGCTGTAGAATAAAGAGAGCAAAGGCCCCCAGCAGTGTAAAACCCACCGCAATCCCCAACCCCCGGGCCAGCCCGGAAATAAAGTTGATGAAAAGAAGGCGCTTTGGTTTGTTCAACAGTTCCACATACTCAGCAAGCTTCATGCGCTCCAGGTTAAGGGACAGCTCGTCTATTTTCTGTTTCAAGGCTTCGATAAGATCTGCTGTAATTTCTCTCATCTTTTGCTCCTTGATCAGAGTCTTCCCCAAAATCCCCTCAACCATGAGTCTTACTTTCTGAAAGTATGCTGTTTAATCAGTTGGTCAGAGCCTGCAAAGGGGCAGGAATCCTCCCTCCTCTTCGGATAAAGACAGCAGGGTTGTACGTGCTCACCTTCATCACCGGGGCCCTTCCTAGAAGCCCTCCAAATTCCACATAATCACCAGGTTTTTTGCCCGGTACCGGTATCAGGCGTACACCTGTTGTTTTTTTGTTAATCATCCCAATTGCTGCCTCATCAGCGATTATAGCGGCAATGGTTTCTGCGGTGGTATCCCCTGGAATAGCAATCATATCCAACCCTACAGAACAGATACAGGTCAAGGCCTCCAGCTTTTCTATGGTCAATGCCCCTTCTGCGGCAGCCCGGGCCATACCCTCATCCTCGCTCACCGGGATAAAAGCACCGCTCAGGCCCCCTACATAGGAAGACGCCATAGCACCGCCTTTTTTCACAGCATCATTGAGCATCGCCAAAGCCGCGGTAGAACCAGGTGAGCCAACCCTTTCCAGACCAATCGCCTCCAAGATCTCCGCCACACTATCCCCAACTGCAGGGGTCGGTGCCAAAGATAGATCGACAACCCCAAAGGGAACACCAAGTTTCCTGGAGGCAGCGCGGCCGAACAATTCCCCCATGCGCGTAATCTTAAAAGCCGTCTGTTTGATTCTCGATGCCAGTGTACCTAGATCGATATTAGGCTGGTTTCTAACCGCATTCAGGATTACCCCAGGGCCGCTGACACCTACATTGATCACACACTCGGGCTCCCCAACGCCGTGAAAAGCACCAGCCATAAAAGGGTTATCCTCTGGCGCATTACAGAAAACAACCAGTTTGGCACAGCCAAGACCGTCTTTGCTGGCTGTTCTCTCCGCTGTTTCCTTTATAACCTTACCCATGGTATAAACAGCATCCATGTTGATACCTGCTTTGGTAGTAGCTACATTGACAGAAGCACAAACATGTTCCGTTTCAGAGAGTGCCTGGGGTAAGGAGTCGATCAGGCGGCGGTCTCCGACTGTAAATCCTTTCTGCACCAGGGCAGTATAACCACCAATAAAATTAACCCCTATCTCCCGGGCAGCATCTTCTAGGACCCGGGCCAGGTAGCAGTAGTCCGCATCACCTGAAGACTCTGCTACCATCGCTATCGGTGTCACAGATACCCGTTTGTTGATAATAGGTATCCCAAAACTGCGCTCCAGTTCATCCCCTACCTGTACCAGGTTACCTGCAGAACGAACAATCTTTTCATAGATCTTCCTCCCCGCAGCCTTTAGATCTGGGTCTGCACAGTCACGCAAACTGATCCCCATGGTAATCGTCCTGATATCGAGGTTTTCCAGTTCCACCATGCGGATGGTTTCGAAGATTTCATCTGTAGTATAGGAAAAAGGCAATGCGACCATCCTTTCTATACCCTGTGCATGTATCGGAAAACATCTTCATGCTGCAGGGTTATCTTTAACGCCATTCCCTCTCCCTCGTTCTCCAGTTTCTGCCGCAGTTTAGCGAAATCATCCTGGGATCCGGACAGATCCACAATCATGATCATGGCAAAGAAACCCTGCAGCACGGTCTGGCTGATATCGAGGATGTTGATATTGGAGCCTGCAAGAATCGCGGCCACCTGGGCGATAATGCCTACTTTGTCGCGACCGATTACAGTTACAATACCCCGCTCCGCATTATTTTCTACTTCATCTGATTCCCCTTTTGGCACGTTGTCATCATCAATAAATTGCAGGACAATCCCCTTTTCTTTAATCAACTCCTGTGCTGCCTGGGTGATGATCGTACCTACCAGAACCTTTAATTCCGACCGGTCCTTTAGTTCCTCAATTTTAGTTCTTGTCACTACTTCTTGCATTCTTTTTTCACCTGCTTATGATGAAGTTTCATCTGTCTCGCACTGTTTCACCACATCATGGCAGCGCTCACAGATATCTGGGTGTTCAGCAAACGATCCAACGCTCTCTTTATAAAGCCAGCACCTGGCGCACTTCTTATCAGAAGCCTGCTCTACTACAATCTGCAGGGGCAAACCATTTTCAGCCTTGAGGGCACCTTCTGGAGCGGCCTCCCAAACTTCATGTAACTTCACCCGGGAAACGATAAATATGGCCGCTAGTTCCCCTTCAACCTGCTGTAAAAACTGGAATGTTGCTTCATCCTCAGGATAAAGGGACACCTTTGCCTCTGTCGCCGGGCCAATGATCTTTTTCTGGCGAGCCGCCTCCAATACTCGGGCCACATCTTCCCGGAGTTTTAGAATACCTTCCCACAGTTTTTCCAGATCCGGGTCCAGGAAGTCGCGGTTCACCTGCGGTAAAGGAGCCAGATGCACACTAATTGCTTTTTCTTTGGCCTGGGGCAAGTAGCCCCAAATCTCTTCTGTTGTGAAAGATAAAACAGGCGCTAAGAGCCGCACCAAGACACTAGCCGCTTCAAAGAGCACTGTCTGAATACTGCGGCGTTCCCTGCCATCAGCAGCCCCACAGTACAGAGTATCCTTAGTGATATCAAGATAAAAAGAACTTAGATCCACCACACAGAAGGTGGAAATGGCATGGTAGACGACATGAAATTCACTCTCTTCATAGGCCCTGGTCACCCTCTGGATCAACTGGTGCAGTCTGAACAGTATCCACCTATCTAAAAGGGTTAACTCCTCATAAGGCAGTGAATCCATATCCGGGTCGAAATCGTAGAGATTCCCGAGCAGAAAGCGGAAGGTATTACGAATCTTCCGGTACGCGTCTGACATCTGCCCCATGATTTTATCGGAAACAGCCATGTCATTCCGGTAATCAGCTGAAGTCACTGCCGCCCTTGCCGCCGCCCATGGGCAGGCCGGTCAGGCTGTTTTTA
>CALGIY010000054.1 GCA_937914965.1 uncultured Thermoanaerobacteraceae bacterium
TAACATCATTTCAAACATGATCGTCTGCTTTAGTATTATAAGGAGAAATCTCATTTTTGTCAACAAGTAAACGGTATATTGCTAGCAGCCAGAACACCCACTGCAGCCGCCGCTGGAGCACCCACCAGATGCTGCGGAACTTCCCCCGGCACCGCCGGAACTCCCTTTGACAAAAGAAACCCCTGTGAAAAGCTGTTGGAGATTACCGCTTTTGCAGGAAGGGCAAACAGCCTTCAATCTCCTTGATACTGTTGTAAACAGTTAAAAACGATGCCCACATTTCTTGCATTCGAACTCATAGGTCGGCACTTTCAGCCACCCCCTTCTGCCCTTTATTTTAATACTAGATCGGTACTATGTAAAGGCACTAAACTACTTCATGTACAACCCAGTTTTCATCCAACCATAAACCAATGATTTCCACATCAAATCCCCACGATTTAACTTTCTCAACAGCATCTTTAATTTGGGCAATCTGGGTCGTCTCATCCCCAGGGTTTCCAGCGCAGTCCGCATGTCCAATAATGGCGATCTTCTTTGAACCATGCCCTTGAACTGAGATCATAACCATGCTCTTAATGGCTGCTGTGGCTGTTTGATTACTATTATTCGCCAGGATTTTGTTGGGTCCGGGCTGGGTTATAGTGTCAACATAATCAACACCATATTTCTCTATTAAATACCGATTAACTGGGAGCTGGGTTCTTCCATCCATACAGTTGATTGCAGTTGCGAATTTACCTGTACTCATAGAATCGTGCCCCTCCTCTGATAACTTTTGTGCACATTTTCAGGACATTAAGACAATAAAAATTTCTACAGAAGTAAAGGAAATCCTCTAATAATATAGAGGATCTAATGTTATTATCAGATATGTTTTTCTTATTACATTCTTCGACATATTTCCGGTATAACTACTATTTATTAATTTTGACTCTTTGGTACTTTATCCAAGCAAGAAAAATCAATCGTGCCCAGCAAATCCACTTGAAAGCCCTTGATTTCCTTTTGGATCACAATAACTGCAACTCGCTGGAAAAGGGGAATCACAGGTAGATCACTGATGATCAAGTCTTCTGCCTGGCGGTAGATTTCCTGACGGCGCATAAAATCTGGCTCTCCTCTGGCAGCTTTGATCAGAGAATCAAATTTTTCATTGCTGTATCCAGTGAGGTTATGTTTTTGTTTCTCCCGACTTTCAAAATTACAGGAAAGCAAATTCCCAGGCTCAGGATAATCAGCTTCCCAGCCCAACCGGAAAAAAGGATAGTGCCCGGAGAGTAAATTATCCTTGTATTCCTGCCATGGTGACTTCTTAAGTTCAATGGCTATTCCCACCTGACCTAGTTCCTCTTGCACAAGGCGAGCCAGCAGTTCATGCCCTGTGCTGTCATTGTATGCAAGGGTCAGTGGTTGCAGGCGTGAGCCATAAGGGTAGCCTGCTGATGCAAGCGACGTCAGAGCAGCTTCCCTGTCGGGCACATGCTTTTCTAACGTTTTAATTCTACTGCTGAACAATTCCGAAGGCAAAAACCCATCAAGTGGTTTACCACCTTCACCCAGCAGGAACATGGCCATTTTCTCCTTATTCAGCATGCTGTTGACTCCCCGGCGCAGTTCCACCTGATCGCCAAAGGGGGTTTGGTTCAGATTAAAACCCAGGAAATAAAGTGAAAGCACCGGTTTTTTTACAAGAACAACTTTATCCTTTCCTTCACCCTGAGAGTAGGTGTTCGCCCATTGGGGGGTTACACCCGCCAGAATATCTACTTTGCCCTCCTGGACTAAGCGTTTTATCTCCAACTGCCGATTGGTAATAAGAAAATCCAGACCCCCCAGTCGAGGCGCCCCTTTGATATATCGTTTATTTTTCGAAAGGGTGATTTTCTTCTTAGTCCAACTTGTCAGGCTAAAGGGCCCGGTACCAGCAACAGGAGTACCTACCTTCCCATAATCCTCTCCCTGTTTGGAGACAAGATCTCTGTTCACAACTCCCAGAACCGGGCTGCTCACTACAGCTGGAAAGGTGTAATCGGGTTCTTGGAGAACAACCTGTAGGGTATGATCATTGATCACCTTTAATCCCTGCACCTGGCAGGACTTAGCCTTTACAAAATCCTCTGAACCTTGTACATTCCTCAAAAGATAGCCATAACTGCTGGTCTTGGGGTCAAGAACCCTTTCCCAGCTGTACTTAACATCTTTGGCGGTAACTGCTTTCCCATTGTGGAAGCGCGCACCTTTCCGTAAACTGAAGGTATAAACCCTTCCCGCTGTATCCACCTTCCATTTTTCTGCCAGGGCACCTTTTGAACAACCGCTTGCCGCATCATAGCTCAGCAGGGTTTCATACAACGCTCCACATACCAACTTTTCTTCAAATGTGGAGATCTT
>CALGIY010000055.1 GCA_937914965.1 uncultured Thermoanaerobacteraceae bacterium
TATTTCAATAGCGATGTTGCCTTATTATTGTTTGAGCCGTTTCCGTACTGGAATTTTGCTCTCCCTTTAAAACTGTTTGAATCAATCTGTTATGCAGTTCCAGTTGTTGCCCCCGTAGGGACCGCAGTAGGCGAATTTGTGCAAAGGGAAGGGGTTGGATGGGTGATTAAGCCGGATGCTGAAAGTTTTCAGCGCTGGCTTATATATGTTCTGGAACACCCAGATGAGTTAGAGGAAAAACGAAAGATAGTTAGAGGACGTGCAGTACACCATACATGGCAAGAACGTGCAAAAGAAGTTATTAGGACTTTAACCGGGAGGCTGATATGAAAATCGCATTTTTGGCAGCGGGCGACTCAATACATACTATTAGATGGGTTAACGCTTTGGCAAAGCGGGGACATGAGGTATACTTGCTAACAATGCACGCTTCTGGTGAACCCTTGCACGAGAATGTGTTCGAATATATCCTGCGTTACCCCTCTCCTTTGGGTTATTATTTGAATATGTTTCATGTCAGAAGGGTACTCAATGTCATAAAACCTGATCTCCTACACGCTCACTATGCATCGGGCTATGGTACCTTGGCTCGCTTGAGTGGCTACAAGCCATACCTGCTTTCTGTATGGGGAAGTGATGTTTACGATTTTCCGGAGGAAAGTTGCATCAAAGAATATGTTTTGCGAAAAAATCTTGCCAGTGCGGACAGAATTACTTCAACCAGTCATTGTATGAAAGTGCAAACTGAAAAATATATTAAGACACAATGTCCAATCGAAGTTATTCCATTTGGTGTAGACTTAGAAATATTTTGCCCAAGGCCTAATAGGGATTCTGAGAAGATAACCATAGGTATGGTTAAACAAATGGCACCGAAATACGGTCCGGAATTTTTACTTAGGGCATTTGCGATAATTAATAAAAAATATATAAATTCAAGGCTCGTTCTTGTAGGAGGGGGACCCCAGGAAGAAGAACTAAAGCGATTAGCCCATAAACTGGGGGTAGCTGAATGCTGTCAATTTATTGGGCCTGTTCCCCATGGGGAAGTACCGAAATGGCTCAACTCATTTGATATTTACTGCGCACCAAGTACACTTGACAGTGAAAGTTTTGGTGTAGCTGTTATTGAAGCATCAGCCTGTGGAGTACCTGTTATAGTATCTAGGGTTGGGGGTCTGCCTGAAGTTGTACAGAATAGAATAACAGGGATAGTTGTTCCGCCAAAAAATGATAATTTTCTCGCCCAGGCGTTGGAAGACTTAATTATTAATAAGGAACTGCGGCAAAGAATGGGTGAAGCAGGGAGAAAATTTGTTGAGCAGTTTTATGCTTGGGAGTCCTGTGTTGATAAAATGGAAAAATTATATTATGAAATCCTATCAGCCTGAAGGTTATTTAGGGATGGTGCAGATGTGAAGATCTTAGTTCTAACCCAGTACTTTCCTCCCGAGGTGGGGGCAGCTCAAACACGTTTATATGAAACAGCTCAGGGACTGTTGCATTGTGGGGTAAATGTGGATGTATTTACTTCTCTTCCCTCCTATCCACGGGGGGAGATTTTTGATGATTACAAGGGACATTTTTATAAAAAAGAGCAAATGGATGGCATCAATATCTATCGAATCTGGTCCTATGCTAACAATGAGTTAGGTGTTTTTAAAAGGTTGTTTTCTTACAGCAGTTTTACGTTTTTGGCGCTGTTTGCACTCACTAAAATTAAACCTAGACCTGATCTAGTTTTTGTGGAATCTCCTCCTTTAACACTGGGCTTGACAGGTTATTTTCTTAGTAAGATGTGGGTTTGCCCTTGGATTTTGAATTTAAGCGACCTCTGGCCGGACTCCATCTTTGCTCTGGGGGCAATGAATAAGGAGTCTCTTGCAGGTAAAAGCCTGCTTAAACTCGAAAGCTTCTTATATAAAAAAGCTTCCGGTATAACAGCGGTTACCGAAGGAATGCTCTCTGATTTGTTACATAAAAAATTGATTCCCAAAGATAAATTATACTATTTGCCGAACGGTGCAAATGTCAATGTTTTTCGACCTGTTGAGAGGTTTAATCAACAGAAGCAAAAAAAGTTTATTTATGCTGGGCGAATAGGAAGTGCGCATGGTGTCGATGTAATCGCGAAAGCGGCCAAACTTACAAAACATAGGAAAGATATCTACTACGAAATAGTTGGAGATGGTCCGGAATTGGAAAGCCTCAGAAGGCTGGTTTCAGATCTTAAAATAAATAATATAGATATTTTAGAACCGGTACCTCTCACAGAAATGCCGCAGAAATTGGAGACAGCATATGCTGCTTTGGTGACGCTAAAGGACCTTTCACTTTTTAAAGGTACCCGCCCAGCAAAGATGATGGCACCTCTTGCAGCAGGCCTTCCTATTGTTGATTCAGGGGCAGGGGAGGGTGCTGATATAGTAAAGGATACTAGTGCCGGGCTTGTTACTCCACCTGAAGATGAAAGGGCTTTGGCAGATGCTGTTATGTGGCTTGCAGATCACCCGCAGGATGTTTCTATAATGGGAAAACAAGGCAGAAAGTTTGCGGAGGACCACCTAGACTGGAATGTGCTGGTGAAAAATTGGCTTAATGATGTTCAGAAATGCCTTTTAAAAAAAGGAAATTAAAAAATGGCGAAGAGATTTTTAGACATAGTTATATCCTTGATACTGATACTTATATTATCTCCGGTTATTCTGTTGATGTCTCTTGTGGTTGCCTGTGACACAGGTTTCCCTGTTTTCTACCGCGGCCTAAGGGTGGGAAGAGACGGGAGAATCTTTGATATTTTAAAGTTCCGAAGCATGGTTGCTGATTCTAGGCAAAAAGGCCCTGGTATTACCGCCGGGAGCGACTCGCGGGTCACTAGAAGCGGCGGGTTACTGCGCAAATGGAAACTGGATGAATTGCCCCAGTTTTTTAATGTTCTGCGTGGGGATATGAGTCTTGTGGGGCCGCGCCCGGAAGATTTACAATATGTAAAGTATTACACAGAAGAGGAGAAAAAGGTTTTATCCGTAAGACCAGGTATAACTGGTGTTTCACAGATTCTGTTCCGCAATGAAGAGCAGTTGCTTGAGGTGAAGAACCCAGAAGAGTATTATATAAACTGCATTATGCGCCAGAAGCTTAAGTTGGATCTGGTATATGTGCAGCGCCAGTCGCTGTTCCTTGATTTAATAATGATTATTTTTACTGTTCTGGTAGTTTTTTTGCCCAAGAGAGGTTTCGTTTTTTGCCAGAATAAGCTTAGAAAATTGCTTCCCGCAGATGGTGTTTTGGATTCGAAGTGCCAGAATTGTTGCATGTAGTTTCAGTAAACCTACCGCAATAAAGAGGTAGGTAAGTAAGGGGATGTAACTATTGAGGTCAAATTTTTTGCCCTTTTCACCACCATACATTTCTAGTGAAGAAATAGACGAAGTTGTTGATACACTAAAATCTGACTGGATTACAACTGGTCCTAAAACGAGTGAATTCGAAGCTGAATTTGTAAAGTTAGTGGGGGCAAATTCAGCTTTGGCATTGAATTCCTGTACTGCGGGATTGCATCTGGCGCTGGTGGCCTTAGGTATCGGCAGCGGGGATGAAGTAATTACAACACCGATGACTTTTTGCTCTACCGTGAATGTGATTGAACATGTAGGCGCTCGTCCGGTGCTTGTTGATGTCGAGCCAGGTACACTAAATATTAATCCCGATCTTATTGAATCTGCTGTCACTCCTAAAACGCTGGCTTTAATGCCTGTGCACTATACTGGGCACCCTTGTGAGATGGACGCCATTATGGAAATCTCCAAGAATCACAGTCTTTTTGTTATTGAAGATGCTGCTCATGCTGTGACAGCTCAGTATAAAGGGCAGGCAATAGGCACCATTGGGGATATGACCGCTTTCAGCTTTTACGCTACTAAAAATTTGACAACTGCTGAGGGTGGCATGCTCACTGGAAGTAAAGAACTCATCGAGAAGGCTAGGGTACTCAGTCTCCATGGTATGAACAGGGATGCCTGGAAGCGTTATGACAAGGGTGGTTCCTGGTATTATGAGGTGGACTGCCCGGGTTTTAAATTCAACATGACCGACATACAGGCATCTATCGGACTACAGCAATTGAAGAAGCTAGACAGGTTTCAGGAGCGGAGGCGAGAGATAGTATCGAGGTACAATGATGCCTTCTCTGCGTATCCGTACTTTGAAATACCTACTAAGCAGCCATACGTGGAGCATGCTTGGCATTTATATGTGCTCCGCCTAAACCTGGAAACGCTGAAGATTGACAGGGACATGTTCATTGAGGAACTGAAA
>CALGIY010000056.1 GCA_937914965.1 uncultured Thermoanaerobacteraceae bacterium
TGACAGACGGTAGGGTGGTGGTACAGATCTTCGAAGGATTACTGGCCGGGGGTATAGGTTTAGGGGCTCTCGGGAGCATTATTTCTGTGCATCGTTACCTGCGTGTTTAGGTCGCAGCAGGTGCATCTGTTTTACTATAGGTCAAATTTGAACATGATTCGAGGGGGTTACAATGAAGAGGAGAAACATTAAAATTTTTGTAAGTATTTTGTTGGGAGCGATGTTGATCTTCTATCAACTCCCATTGGGCCAAGCATCCCAGCTTGACCAAAAGAAAGCAGAGTTGGATAAGGTCAACCGCCAAATTCAAGAGCGCAAGAAGCAGTTGAATGATAATCAAAAGCAGCAGAAAAATATAGCAGATGAATTAAAAAGGATCGACCAGGATATTGACCAGACGTCCCGGGACCTCGATAGACTTAGTGGTGAACTTCCCGCTCTGCAGAGCCAGATAGACAAGACAGAAGTGCAGCTGCAGCAGAAAAAGAAAGCACTGGAAAAGCAGTCAGAAGTTCTCCACCAGCGCCTGAGGGACATCTACATGGAGGGTAACCTTTCTTACCTGGAGGTGCTGCTGCAGAGTACCAGCATGAGTGATTTTCTGACGCGCTTTGACTTTATGAAACGTATTGCCGATCAGGATTCCAATCTTGTTAATGAACTGGCAGCAGAGCGAGACAAGATTAATCATCAGCAAAAGGACCTGATGGCGAAAAAGCAAGAGATAGTTGTCCTCCAGAGGACAACTACTGCCAAACAGAACTATCTGGCATCGCGCAGCCAGGATAGAAAAGCGATGCAGGGGGAGCTGGAGACTGACAAGGCAGCCTGCGAGCGTGCTATTGCAGAAATGGAGGCTTCATCCCAGCAGCTGACACAGATCATCCAGCAACATCAGTCGAATAATTCGTCGAATCCGTCGAATTCAGCGCCACCCAAGAGAACAGGCCGCTTTATCTGGCCGGCGGCAGGCGGTGTCACCTCTGAATACAAAATGCGGCGGCATCCTATTACGGGAGTGTTTAAGATGCATACCGGAATTGATATCGGTGCTGGTAGTGGGACACCGATCAAGGCCGCGGATGGAGGTACTGTTATCTACGCTGGCTGGATGAGCGGCTACGGCAATACAGTGGTGATTGATCACGGTGGGGGGATTTCCACATTATATGCCCATATGTCCCGCTTCGCAGTCAGCGGTGGTGGTGTTAGCCAGGGACAGACTATCGGTTATGTAGGTAGTACCGGATACAGCACAGGTCCACATCTCCATTTTGAAGTGCGTGTCAATGGTAATCATGTGAATCCAATGGGTTATTTATAACCCTTGATCAACAGAGCCTGGTAGAAAACCAGGTTCTGTTATTTTCGGGTTGGGAAACTTGAGTTATAAATGCAGTCATGGGGACGGTTCCCGTGATTGCAGTAGTGAGTCAGGGCTCAGGTGATGATAAAACCGGCACCAGAAAAGGTGCCGGTTTTTGGTTTACGCAGTATGTTTGCTGCGGCGTATGGGGATGAGTGCCGCTATTTAATCCTAATTCATTAGCCTAGTTGTCATGTCACATTGGGGAATCGGGGAAAAAAATAGGCCGCTGTGGGGGAGAGAGTGCCCCCACAGCGAATTTATGGTACTGATGCCGAACTTCATGTTAAGGGAAAAGATATAAACACATAAAAAAACCGATCGCAGAAAGGAATTCGACCGGTTTTGCCGTCTTGTTCTCCTTTCCACACTGGGAGGCGCACCCGTTTCCAGGTGAACCCTAACGGTCCAACGGCCATAGTTAGAAAACGACAGGTCCGTGGACTCGGAGATGAATATTCATTTGTTTAGACTTATTTATTATATTCTCTCATACTTTATAAAATCTTTCAAGGGTAATTAAAAAATAATTCCAAAACAATTATTGCTTGCTCTCTTCTTATTCTGTTATGTAGAGAAAATAGTGTATAATATATCAGTGGTTCGTGGTTGGAAAGGGCTCTGCAATGTCTCTCCCAGGTGGGGCACGGTTTTCTTGTAGCTTAAAGCAAGCCTGACCTGTTATAAAAAAATAGGGCTTTAAAAAGCGATAATAATCATGTAAGATTATACATATAGTGGGGGTAATAGGTAATTATCCTTATCCCTAGAAAGGATTCAGGAGGTGGACCGGCTGAAATCCCGTGTCGTCAAATTATCTGCAGCTGCCTTGGTCATTCTATTGATAGCAGCCGCAATTGGGGGTCTCTATTATTGGGCCCAAAAAAACAATATCAAGAAACTGATCAGTACCTATGCCTTGATCAAGACGCAGTATCTCCATGAGGTCAGCACAGCTAAGCTAGTTGATGGTGCTGTCAAAGGGATGGTTGAATCCCTGAATGACCCATATTCAGTCTACCTGGACAAGGATACTTTTAAAGAGCTGAATCTCCAAATCGAAGGTATCTTTGGTGGGATCGGTGTGGAGATCGATGTCGATCAGGACAAACAGCTTGTGGTTGTTTCCCCACTACCAGAGACCCCCGCAGCACGCGCAGGGCTTAAGAGTGGGGATGTGATTGCCAAGATCAATGATCAAGATACCGTCAATATGACTACCTTTGAAGCTGCAGCCTTGCTCCGGGGGAAACCGGATACAAGTGTTTCCCTGAAGATTTTGCGGAAACAGGAGAACCGTACTTTTAATGTACAGCTGACCAGGGAGCAGATTTCTGTCCCCTCTGTAACTGGGGAGATGATCGATGAGCACCCAGGGGTCGGTTACCTGCGGGTACTGCACTTCAATCGCGCCAGCACCAATGCTCAACTGCAAGAGGAATTGGCCAAACTGGAAGAGGCACAGTACAGCGGATTGATCCTTGACCTGCGTGGAAACCCTGGAGGAGATTTGCAAGCTGCTGTTGAAGTAGCGGGATATTTTCTCAAGAAGGGCCCTGTGGTCCGAATTGTTCACCGCGAGGGGGCAGAGGATGTCTTGCAGCCCCCCCGGCTTGGACGCCAGGTAAAAGGGCCCCTTGTGGTGTTGATCGATGAAGGTAGTGCCAGCGCATCGGAAATTGTTGCGGGGGCGATTAAGGACACTGGAAGCGGAGTATTAGTAGGGACACGTACCTTCGGGAAAGGGTTGGTGCAGACAGTTTTCAACATGGGTGATTACGAGGGTGTTAAACTGACCACCAATAAGTACCTGACCCCCAACGGTCATGATATTAATAAAAAGGGAATAGAGCCGGATATTCTCGTTAAACAGCCGGATGGGACGGAAAAGGATGTACAGCTCGAGAAGGCTGTTGAGATTTTGGAAGAGCGTCTGATGCAAGGTCAACAGGCTGCATAGGGGGGGTAATTGATGGACTTTTCCTGGGCCCACACCCTCCTCAGTATCACCCTTATTGTTCTGCGTGTGCTGATTGAACCTTTCTTTTGGCTTGTGGCGGTTCTGGTTTGGACCCAGTACCGCCGCATGCTGAAGACAAAAGAGGCGATTTCCGGCTATAAAGATTCAGCCCTGCGTATTTCCTTTATAGCTTTGATATACGGAATCATCGGAGGGATTCTTGGAAGTTTTCTGATGGTTATCTTCGGGGTGACCATTGATGGGATGGGTGTTGCTTGGCTCTGGGTTATCGCCCTGATGCTGATGTTGATTAGCCCACGGCTTTTATGTTTCTCTTATGCTGGTGGTATTTTAGCGCTAATTTCTCTCCTGACAGGAGCCCCACAGGTAAATATCCCGGGTTTAATGGGGCTAGTTGCTATTCTACATCTGGTGGAGAGTATATTGATTTTGTTGAGCGGGCACCAGGACCCCCTGCCGGTTTATATTCGCAATCAGGCAGGACGTGTGGTTGGTGCTTTTAATCTCCAGAAGTTTTGGCCGATTCCCCTGGCTGTTATGATGATTGTGATGGGAACAGCACAGCAGCTGCCAGGAGAATTGATGCAAATGCCGGAGTGGTGGCCGCTGATCCGTCCTTGGGGAATTACCTCCGACCAGAATGTAATGTATCAAATTCTGCCTGTTGTCGCCGCTTTGGGATATGGAGAATTGGCTGTTACCTGTCTTCCCAGGGAACGCACCAAACGTTCTTCCTGGCATCTGGCACTTTACAGCCTTATTCTTTTGGGACTTGCTGTTACAGCTTCTCATTACCCGCAGTTGTCTATTCTTCCTGCTCTTTTCTCTCCACTGGGGCATGAACTGATAATTTTTCTGGGGCGTCGAGATGAACTGCAAGGAAAGCCGCGCTTTGTTCCCCCATCCTCTGGGGTAATGGTGCTGGATGTGCTCAAGGGTTCTCCTGCTGACCGGGCAGGTATACGCTCAGGGGATGTGATCCGCTCGGTCGGAGACCTGCCAGTGAATTCCCGGTATGACCTCGCCCAGGCCTTGGGGATTGTAGGGCCATCTTTTATCCTGGAATTTGGAAACTGTGCAGGAGATACAAGATGGACAAGGGTAAGGCGGAAACCAGGCTATACCATTGGTGAGATCACTGTTCCGGAACCCGGAGATCCCCCTAATGTTGATTTTGTTATGGGAAGCCCCCTCAAAAATCTAATCAACCGTCTACTCCAAAAGTTTCGATAACGATAACGGTACCTGGTTTGCTTTATTGCTTTAAGCAGACATAGAAAAGAACTTTCCCTGTCCACGCATGACCCACATCTGGCAAACAAGGTCCCCCCTGACACAATTGGCGTGGCGACACTCCATGGCAAAAGTTTGTCAAAAGGACCGTCCCCTTGACAAGTTTTTTTCCAACGGCTAGCGACCAACATCAACGACCAATCTGTCACACCTTGCCCTTCTATTAAATAAGATGTAAAAAACCTTACGGGGGGAGGAACTACCTGGTTCAGTTCAGCAGGTAGGAGTATTAGTATGAAAATTAAGAACAGGCATTTCTTTGCAAGCGCCCTAACAGGTAGAGGGTTTTTATCATACTGGAATGAGATTTTTGTGGAACTCAAGCGATTGTACCTGCTCAACGGGAGCACACCTGCCGGACAGAGCCTGCTTATTCGTCTGCTCGGTTTGGAAATGGCAGACCGCGGCTGCCAGGTGCACTATTTCCATCGCCCAGAAGACCCCTTGGTTTTGGAGGGTTTAACAGTTCCCTCAATGACCTTCGGGGTGCTCACCGGAGATCATCCATATGCCAGCCGAAAGTTCTTTCCCTCTCATTTGAAGGTAGTAGCGGTGGAACTACCGAATGGCTCTGAGGAACTGCCAACCAACCGTATGAATCAAAGCAGGGAACAGGCTGTCAGGCTTGTGCAGTCAGCCAGGGAAATACAGGATGAGATCTGCCGTGGCTATAGGGCTAGGGTCCAAGTGGGTGAGAAAGATGTTGCTGCAAAGGCTGCCGGGTGGGTGCAGGAGCTTAACGAGAGGAGATCCTATCTCAGACATTATTTTGCTGGGAGTGTGGCTGTAGGGGGAGCAGTGGAGTTTCTCAAACACCCCCCGGGAATCTGCAGAAAACGCTACGTGATCAAGGGAGCACCGGAGACCGGATCTGTGGTGATGCAGGAGATCTTGGTCCAGGCTTTAAGCTGCCGCTTTCTTGTAGAGGCCTTCCACTCCTGGATCAACCCTTCAGACATGGTGCTGCTGATCCTGCCGGAGATCGGGGTGTATGTCATTGATGGTACCTGCTGCTGTGATTTTTCACCACTTCCCGGTGATGCTGTCTGGGACTTAGGAGAGGACGATGCTGCTGGTATGTTCCGAGGCGAAGAGAAAAAGAGGGATGAGATTAAGTCTCTCCTGGCGGAAGCCGGGCAGGCCCTTGATGCTTCTCGTGAAAAACTGGAGACAGGGGATCTCTACCTTACAGAACAAGAAATACAGCAAATTATCTCCCGGATTATCAAAGAAACTGCTGAGGCACAATGAGTTGATAAGTCAGGTGTCTGGCTACCAAGTATTAACAGGTGACAGACACCTGGAAAAGTATGGTAGGTGGCTGTCACTCTGATGTGACAAAAGGACAATCCCCCTTGACATCCCAATTTGTTCTGTTGTTGTGGATAATTCCTTTATGATATAATTTGTTGTGAATAGAACTTGTGTTTTTGGCCGCTTTACTGGTAAGGACGGTAATTCATGGATGAGCCGTTACTGCGACTGCTTGAGCACTACAGAAATTTAGCGGCTATTTAATTAGAAAATGGGTGTTATGATGGGATTTATTTTGAAAAGTCCATTCTCCCCTGCAGGGGATCAGCCAAAGGCTATCGACTCCTTGAGTAAGGGGATTGCCGGTGGGATGCCTTTCCAGACACTGCTGGGGGTAACCGGTTCTGGGAAAACCTTTACCATAGCTGGGGTTATCCAGGAAGTGCAGAAACCCACACTGGTGATCGCTCCCAACAAGACTTTGGCTGCACAGCTCTGCGGGGAGTTCCGGGAATTTTTCCCGGACCATGCTGTGGAGTATTTCGTCAGCTATTATGACTATTACCAGCCGGAGGCCTATGTACCCCAGACCGACACCTATATAGAAAAGGACTCTTCACTAAATGAAGAGATCGATAAACTCCGGCACTCTGCTACCGCCAGCCTCTTTGAGCGGGATGATGTGATCATCGTGGCCAGTGTTTCCTGTATCTACGGTCTAGGTTCTCCTGAAGGTTACCGGGAGATGATGGTTTCACTGCGCCAGGGGATGCACATTGACCGTGATGAGGTGATCGCACGGTTGGTGGATATCCAGTACCAGCGGAATGATTACGAATTCGCACGGGGGCGTTTCCGGGTACGGGGGGATGTGGTAGAGATCTTCCCGGCCTCTTTTACAGAGAAGGCCCTGCGGGTAGAGTTTTTCGGTGATGAGATCGAACGTATTTTAGAGATAGATACTCTTACTGGAGAGGTCCTGGCACGCCGCCTTCATGCGGTGATTTTCCCAGCCTCTCACTATGTAACATCTCCTGAACGGATGGAGAAGGCCATCCAGGGGATTGATCAGGAGTTGGAGCAGCGCTTAGAGGAACTGCGCAGAGGGGAGAAACTCCTGGAGGCCTAGCGCCTGGAGCAGCGCACTCGTTATGATTTGGAGATGATGCGGGAGGTGGGGATCTGCAAAGGGATCGAAAACTACTCCCGGCACCTGACCGGGCGCAAACCCGGAGAACCCCCCTACTGTTTGCTGGACTTCTTCCCGGAAGACTTACTGGTGGTGATCGATGAGTCCCACATCACCGTACCCCAGATTAACGGGATGTATGCCGGGGACCACAGCAGGAAGAGTACTCTGGTGGACTATGGTTTTCGTCTCCCTTCGGCCTTGGACAACAGGCCGCTGCGCTTCGATGAGTTCCTGGCCAAAGTGCCTAGGGTCATCTTTGTCTCAGCAACTCCGGGTTCCTTTGAGACAGATCACAGTCACCAGGTGGTGGAACAGATCGTGCGGCCCACCGGGCTGATCGATCCGGAGGTGTTGGTGCGCCCGGCCCAAGGACAGGTGGATGACCTGGTTGGGGAGATTCGCATTCGGGTGGAGAAAAAACAGCGGGTTTTGGTGACCACTTTGACAAAGAAGATGTCTGAAGATCTCACTGATTATCTGCGTGATTTAGGGATCAAGGTGCGCTATTTGCACTCAGAGATCAAGACACTGGAGCGCATGGAGATTCTGAGGGATCTGCGTCTGGGGATCTTTGATGTGCTGGTGGGGATCAACCTCCTGCGGGAGGGGCTTGACCTCCCAGAGGTGGCCCTGGTGGCTATCCTCGATGCGGACAAGGAGGGGTTCCTGCGGTCGGTGCGTTCTCTGATTCAGACCACCGGGCGTGCGGCCAGGAATGTGGATGGAAAGGTGATCATGTATGCTGATAGAATCACCGATTCCATGCGGCAGGCCATAGGGGAGACCAACAGGAGACGCCGTATCCAGATGAATTACAATGAAGAACACGGTATTACTCCACGCACCATCCAGAAGGCTGTGCGCGGAATTATTGAAATCACTCTCCCAGCAGAGGTAGCTGAGGAGCAGGGAACTTATCAAGCAGGGAAATCCCTAGAGGATATGAACAAAAAGGAACTGGAGCAGCTTACTGCCAGGTTGGAGCAGGAGATGCGCCAGGCTGCGCGGGAACTGGCCTTTGAGAGAGCAGCAGAGGCCAGGGACCTGATCATCGAACTGCGTAAAGAGCTGGTAGCCCGGTCTCGTAAGGGCGGGTCGAGAAAGATAGAGCCAGGTTCAAAGATAGATGCAGAGATGGATGTAACAGGGAGGCATCGAGAAAAAGCATGTGCACCAAGTCAGAAAAAAAGTTCTACCTCCCGGCACGTGACAAAATCGTCATCCGGGGGGCGCGGGTCCACAACCTAAAAAACATTGATGTGGAAATACCCCGCAATAAAATGGTGGTAATTACCGGACTTTCCGGATCGGGAAAGTCCTCTTTGGCTTTCGATACAATCTATGCCGAGGGGCAGCGGCGCTATGTGGAGTCGCTGTCTGCCTATGCCCGCCAGTTTCTGGGAGTTGCTGACAGCGACTCCACAT
>CALGIY010000057.1 GCA_937914965.1 uncultured Thermoanaerobacteraceae bacterium
AAAAGCAACCGAAGTTGAGCCGCTTCGCTCTTAATTATATCCGGCAACCCCATCTGATTCATAGATTTTATTGTACTTTTTTAGATAGTCCCATAAAGCTAAGTCCCTGTAGTAATAATCCATCGATTTCCAACTGGGTTTGAATTGAAAAGGGCCAGTGCTTGCGGAATAAAGCATTAGCGGCCTTTTCTTTAATTCTCCATTTCTAATTAATAGAATGTCTTTTTCAGATTGTCTTAAAAACATCATTTTTTGCTGGTCAACCTCCAGTATATGGGCTTTTGTTTTATATGGAGAAGCTAGTAAATATCTGCTTGTTATGTAATCAGACATGATGTAGCCTGATGTACGGGAAGCCAGGTGGTCAAAAGCAAGACATTCCTGCTCTGTTAGATAAAATGTATAAAATGGTCTTTTAATAAGTGGGTTGTCGGACGCTGTGAAATCATTGGAAATAGAGAGGAAAGCCATTATCGAAAACAAAATGATTGTCGCTGTTTTGATTTTGGTATTAGAATTGTAAAATAAGCAGTACAGACCGATAGCCGCTGATATACAAATGAAAATGTAAGAGTATTCTCCGAATCTTGCAAAATTCATGGCAGCAAGTTTATTTAATAACAAACTTGGCCCCGGAAAGGTGAAGATGGGGGATAATAAACCTAAAAGGGGGATAATTTTGCCTAACCCGGAAACCTTTTCTGAACGAAGTATCCAGAGAGAACCAATAATAATAAAAATCAGGAGAGGTGTAAACTGTAAATAATTAAAAAGCTCATTGAATGGGGTTTGGATAATAGATTTTGTGAGAACCCCCGCGGGGGCTGGAGTTAATAAACTTGTGATGAGGGTTCGAAATAACCTTTCTGCATAAAAGGCCCAATACAAGATTGTCAGGCATATGGCAAAAGTAAAATAATGTGGGGATAACAGGTGGCCTAAATTATCTAAAGAATAAGCTTTTTGTACAAGCAAGAGTATGAGTAGCAGCACAAGGATAAAAGGCATTGATGCCGGATGATAAACAACTAAGGCAAATGTCAGCACTATTGACAGAATTATTTTTTTCGGAGTTGCTCGAGCCACCAACAATAGAAGCAAGATAACTTCCAAAAATGAAACCACACTTCTGGGGATTGAATACATGCCATAAAAGATTACATCGGGGTTAATGCTGGCAAACAATGCCCCTAATAAGGAGATTTTGTCATTATGGAATATTTTGTCTAAGACAAGATAAGTTCCGACCATCATCAGTGAATAAATGATCCCATTTAAAAAAAACGCAGTTTTATAGACAGGAAACTCGATGCTTGATATTTTATTAAAGATGGCACACAAAATATGCCATAAAGGAAAGGCCTTATAGATTTCAAATTCATTACTAACAAAACCGTCATTTAGCAAATTACTAGTCATCCAGGTGTGCCCGAATAGATCGGTTCTTCCGATAAAGAAATAGTATTTTAGATTTGCTCCCCAAACAACATCTAAAATCAGAATCATTATTTGCACCAAGATAATAATCGTAGTTTTTTTAGATGTATTGAATAGCAAAATTTGCAGCAGCACAGATACAGCCATAAGGGTTACTGCTAAATAATACGAGATTGTTCTGGTTTCATAAGTACACAGGATAAGAATGGAGATTGAAAAAAAGAAGAGATAGCAACAAATTAAGATATATCTAACATATTCGCTGTAATGTGGAATTGTTTGCCTACTATTCCTTATTTTTAAATAAATTAGAGGTGCAATAAACATAGGAAGGGCCAGGTAACTGCCGAGAAGAATTAGATTGCGCTGACCAAAGATAAATGGAACTGCCAATCCCAAAAATGCCATGAAGGGAAGCAGATAGATTAAAAACCTTTCGGTTGTTTGAAATTTTAAATCTCGCTCATTCAAGACACAACCTCCCTTTAATCCTCATAAAGCGCTGTTTTGATGTTAAGGCACCTATAGTATATTGGCCAGATAAATAAACGTGAACATCTCCGTGGAGTCACCCATTTACTTTTGTTCATCCTTTGCTCGGTGGGTCAAGAATAACACCAGCGTAACACTTCCCACTCCCAGTCCTAGGATTCCGTAAGTGATCATCCAGGCATACCCGTAACCTGTGATGCCGAACTTCATGATGAAGGTGTAGCTCAGAGATAAGAGGAGTCCCGCCCTGAGCATGTTCAGAAGAGTTATTCTCTGTGGCTTCATCCTGATGTTTTGAATGGGGATAAACAGCATGTAAATTGTTACGAAAAAACTGGATAAGACCAGCAGCTTTAATAGTCCGTAAGCTTCCAAATAATCACTTCCAAAGAAACCAAGCAGAACGCTTCCCATAAAATAGACCATTACAACAGCAGGTATCAGGCAGAAGGCTATTGCTGAGGCGGATTTAATGAGGATCTTCTTGAGGTTTTCCCCGTGACTTCCTTCCACAAACAGGGATATTCCGATGGCATCCGGAATGATCAGAACAAAATTGGCAATTGCCGCAGCGATGTAGTATTTAGCTGCTTCCACATCCCCTAGCAGGTTTAGAATCATTACGGGCATAATTAATGGGGGGACATTTGCCAATATATTGGAAAGATAGTTCCAGAAGGAAAACCTGAAGGACTCCTGGATAAAGTGCTTGTCAGCTTGCAAGCGCATTCCAACCAGCCTGTTTAAAACAAACAATCCATATAAAGTCGAGATAAAATACGCTAATCCCATTGAGGTAAAGATTCCAAAGCTTTTCAAAAAAGAGAGGGGGAACAGCAGCGGGATCCTTATAGCGAGCAGAATATTCTGGACCATATACTCCTTGCCTTTTCTTAACGCAAGAAGTGTATTTCCATTAATCAAGGTTATGGTATTTAGGATGGAGAAAAGGATGAAAACGGCCGCACAGGCGGGTCTTTGAATAAATACGAGACCCGGTGAGATTATTTGGGTACAAGAGATATAGAATCCAGAAATTATGAAAGAAGAAAAAATTGTGATCAACAGACATGTATTATAGACACTGGTTTCACCGAAGATCGGAAGAAAACGGATCAGAGAAAAGTCAAAGCCAAAAACCGAAAACAGGGTGATTAAACTCTGCGAAGCGATCAAAGCTGTAGTCAAGCCCACATCTTCCATAGGATAAATCCTTGCCGCGACCATCCAGAAGAAAAAACCAACACTGATATTGATGATTCTGCTCAAGGCCAAGAAGAAGGAATTTTTAAAAAGCGGATCGCACAACTGCTGGGATAACCTTGCAATGGTTGATTGTAACTCTGTAATCACAGGAATATCCTTTCATTGTTTTTATCTATACTATTTGTGGGCTTGGCGAAAGGTTTATTTAAATGGACATTTTTCAAATGGATCACGCAGCATTTCTTCGAGAGCATCGGGTAGAAGGGGTTTGTGATTTACGTATCCAGGAATTACCTGACACTGCCGGTAATCCGGGTAATTTATGATTCACATCCCATTGAGAGGAGGATATAAAGCGTTTTTGAAGTCCCTGTTTATAAAAAATAAAATTCGGATCTGTATAACAGTAAAACTCCTTCCGCATAATAACATATGCTATAACAGGCAGCAGGAAGGGGTGAGTTGATTGAATTCCCAAATCATTATTGGAACCGCTTCTTATGTAGATGAAGTCAGGGATAGGGTGGGAAATGAGCTCAAGTTCCTGTCAGATGAGCATGCTGAAGTTCATTTTGAGGAGCAAGATGAACATCCATGGGTATTTTTTTCGGTCCGGGTATGCCGTGCCAATCAGCAGGGGGATCGAAAGTTTGCCTGCCGGTTTGCAGTTGCTAAAGCACTCTCCGAATTATTTATAAATTTACTGGAGTCAGATTATGTCAAGGATTTTATTGAAGAGGCTTATCATTATTGTTCTCCGCAGGATCGCTTTGAGATCGTAAGCTGTACCTTAGAAACGCTTGAAAAGTTGAAAATAATCCGCAGAAACCGGATTTTACAAAGTATTTTTGATTATCTTGCTGAACACCGGACAATTAACGTCGAGGGGTTTGCTAGGTTTCGTCTTCAGAGTTACTGGAATCAACTGCAGCACATTGTCGAAAGGGCTGGAGAGGATTTTTTGGCGGAAAAAGACTATTTGGAATTTGTCCGTTTGCTGCGCTGTTTTGTTGAGATGCAGGAACCCAAAATTGATGAGGTACATGTCTTCATCACACCGGAAGGAACATTTTTTATCTGCGACCAGAAGGGGCATGTTATTAGAAGAGAGCATATTCGGACCCCATCATTTTCTGTTATTGATGGGGAGTTTAACTATAAAGACTACCTGTTGAGCATGCTGATTACCCTGGTTCCGGAAACAATCAATTTCCACGTTTCGGATTGTATCTGGGAATGTGAGACTCTGCGCACCATCCAGCAGGTTTTTGAGGAACGCGTTTTTCGCTGTCCTGGCTGTGAAAGGTGCCATCACTTGTACAGCAGCAAAAAATAAATTTGACAACAACCGTGATGTTACGTATAATTTCAGCAATAAGTAGCATTTATGAAACGATCTAGCAGGAAAGAGTACTTTGAAACTTGCCAAAGAGATGATGCGCCGCGGCTGAAAGCGCTTCTGGTAACAGGTCAGGGGAAGACCAGCCTGCATATAGATTCGTCCGGATGCACACCGTTATCTGTGCCCTACGAGTGAGCGATAATTATCGCTAATCGGGGTGGAACCGCGGGAAGATCCCGTCCCCTTCAGGGGATGGGATTTTTTATTTTATTAGGAACGGGGTGAAGGAAAGATGGAAGACCAAAATTTATCAGGAGAGATGGTACCTGTCATTTTGAAGGATGGGAATGTTTGCGAGGTTTCCTCTGGGACTACCTGGGGTGAGGTGGCAGCCGGGCTCAGCCGGAAACTGGGCAAGGAAACCGTGGTTGCCCGGGTGAACGGGGATCTTCAAGATCTCCTGCTGCCTGTGTCTCCCGGAGAAAAGGTAGAGTTTCTCACTTTTGTTGATGATGAGGGACAGGCGGTTTACCGCCACACTACCTCTCATGTGCTAGCTCAAGCAGTCAAGCGCCTTTATCCCGAGGCTAGACTTGCCATCGGGCCAGCCATTGCTGACGGTTTTTATTATGATTTTGACTGTGAGCATCCCTTTACAACCGAAGATCTGGCCTTGATTGAAGAAGAAATCAAAAAGATCATCAAGGCTGACTACCCGATTATTCGGCAGGAACTTTCTCATGATGATGCAATTGCCTTTTTTCAAGAGAAAGAGGAGCATTACAAAGTAGAGTTGATCAAGGATTTACCTGCAGATGTCCAAGTGAGTATTTACAAGCAGGGTGAGTTTGTAGACCTTTGTCTGGGTCCACACCTGCCGGGCACAGGGAAACTCGGTGTTGTGAAACTGCTCAGTGTTGCGGGGGCTTACTGGAAGGGCAGCGAGAAGAACAAGATGCTCCAGCGGATCTACGGCACCTCCTTCCCCAAGAAAAAAAATCTCGATGAGTATCTCCAGCGCTTAGAAGAGGCGAAAAGAAGAGACCACAGGAAGCTGGGGCAGGAACTGGATCTTTTTGGTATTGCTGAGGAGGGACCAGGTTTCCCCTTCTTTTACCCGAAGGGGATGATTATCAGGTCAGAACTTGAGGGCTTCTGGCGATCTGAGCACAGGAAAAGAGGTTACCAGGAGATCAAGAGCCCGGTTGTTTTAAACCGTGGTCTTTGGGAGCGGTCGGGGCACTGGGATCACTATAAAGAAAATATGTATTTCTTGAAGATCGATGATGAAGATTATGCAGTAAAGCCCATGAACTGCCCGGGGGCGATGATTTACTATAAAACACGGATTCATTCTTATCGGGAGTTTCCCCTGCGCATTGGAGAATTGGGTCTGGTTCACCGCCATGAGCGCTCTGGGGTACTGCACGGGCTGATGCGTGTCCGCTGCTTTACACAGGACGATGCCCATATCTTTATGCTGCCGGAGCAGATTACTGATGAGATCACCGGTGTGATGGAGCTGATCGATCACTTTTACCGGACCTTTGGCTTTTCTTATCGGGTAGAGCTGTCCACTAAACCGGAAAATGCGATGGGTTCCGACGAGATCTGGGATCTGGCCACTAAGGCTTTAGTGAGCGCTTTGGAGAAGAAAGGGGTCCCCTATCAGCTTAATGAGGGGGACGGAGCCTTTTACGGCCCCAAGATTGATTTTCACCTCCAGGATTCTTTAGGCCGCAGCTGGCAGTGTGGTACGATCCAGTTGGATTTTGTTAATCCGGAAAACTTTGACCTGACCTATATCAGTGATGATGGCAGCAAGAAGCGTCCGGTCATGATCCACCGGGTTGTCTTTGGCAGTATTGAGCGTTTCCTGGGTATCTTGACCGAACACTACGGCGGTGCTTTTCCCATCTGGTTGGCACCGGTCCAGGTGAAGGTGCTGACTGTTGCCTCCCGCCATGTGGAATATGCAGCTTTAATAGCGCACCAACTGGAACAGGAAGGCATCCGTGTAGAAGTTGATGAACGCAATGAACGGGTGGGCTACAAAATCAGGGAGGGTGAAATAGAAAAGGCACCCTACATTCTGGTCCTAGGTGACCAAGAGGTTGACTCGGAAATGGTCAGAGTACGGAAGCGCGGAGAAGGGGATCTGGGCTCTTTCGAACTCAATGATTTCGTGGCCAGAGTGAAAGACGAAATCGCCAAAAAACAATAACGGTACCAGGTTTGCTTAATAACGGTACCAGGTTTGCTTTATTGCTTTAAGGTGTACAAGACAACAGTCATAACATACAAATTATCCCAGGTGACTGTCACCCACCATATATTCCCAGGTGACTGTCACCATCTTAATTACTAACTACAAAACACATTGACACTGGTGAAAAATCTATGTTATAATTTGCAACATAAGTAGAAGCCACTCGCTTCTCACCTTAGAGCGATAAAACTGCTGCTAGGGTTATTCCGAGATATGTTGTCTAACGCGGGCGGGTGGATCAATGATCTACCCGTCTATTTATTTTTTTCGCTTAATACCTGAGGAGGTGGCGGATAATTATTAAGGATTTGCGGGTCAATGAAGAGATCCGAGTTCGGGATGCCCGGGTGATTGACAGCAATGGCCAACAGTTGGGGGTTATGCTGGTCAAAGAAGCGCTCCGCACTGCAGCGGAGCAGGGTTTGGATCTCGTTGAGGTAGCACCTCAAGCCAGACCGCCGGTTTGCCGGATAATGGACTACGGCAAGTACAAGTATGAACAAAGCAAACGAGAACGGGATGCCCGAAAAAAACAGCGGGTCATCAATGTCAAGGAACTGAAGATTAGGCCTGGGATCGAGGAGCATGATTTTCAGGTCAAAGTTAGGAACGCTCGGCGTTTTTTAACAGATGGAGACAAGATAAAATTGACATTGATGTTTAGGGGACGGCAAATTACTCATGCTTCCCTGGGTCGTAATGTGTGTCTCAAGTTTTACCAAGAGCTAGAAAGCCAGGCAGTCATGGAAAGGGAGCCCAAAGTAGAAGGGCGGAATATGATTATGATCCTGGCCCCCAGATCCCAGGAGCAGGTGAAAGGAGACTAGATCATGCCGAAGATGAAGAGTCACCGTGGGGCTGCGAAGAGATTTAAACTTACTTCTGGCGGGCTTTGGAAGCGTTCTAAGGCTAATAAAAGTCATAAATTAGCTAAGAAGTCCAGCATACGCAAGCGGCGTCTCCGCCAGCCAGGGATCGTCAGCCTATCTGAACAAAAAAAATTGAAACGCTTACTGCCTTACCTGTAAGAACATAAGGAGGTTAACGGCCATGGCAAGGGTAAAGGGTGGACCAGCTGCACGGCACCGCCATAAAAAAGTATTGAAGCTGGCACGGGGCTACCGGGGAGCAAAGAGCAAGACTTACCGGGTTGCCAACCAGCAGGTTATGAAGTCTCTGAACTATGCTTATATTCACCGGAGACTGCGGAAGAGAGATTTCCGTAAACTGTGGATTACACGAATCAATGCGGCAGCTCGCATGCAAGGGCTTTCTTACAATAAGTTTATGAGCGGGTTAAAAAAAGCTGGCGTCGCCGTAAATAGAAAGATGCTAGCTGAACTTGCCGTCAATGATACAGCTTCTTTTGGTAAACTTGTTGAACTTGCCAAGCGAAGCTTGTAATTGCAAACAAGAAATGTTAAAAAAGTATGGTTACTAGAACCATACTTTTTTTATATTGATAAAAAGGAACATAGGTGATTGCTCTTGGAAGTCAAGACTGCTAAACAGGCAATTCGATTGGTCCGGGACTTAAAAAGAAGAAAACACCGGGAAAGTACGGACCGTTTTCTAATCGAAGGTGTCAACTTTGTCGAAGAGGCTCTTTTAAGCGGGGTTAATCTTGATTACCTCCTGGTTACGGAGAAACTCTGTCGGCGTGAAAAAGGAAAAGCTGTACTTGATCTCGCTGGGTCTCGGGAGATAACTCTTTTTTTTGTGGAGGAAGATGTCCTGGCCAAACTGGCCGATACCGGGACCCCTCAAGGGGTTTTAGCTGTATGCTCCATGCCATCCTGGAATGAGTCCGAAGCTTTGCAAAGAAGTGATGCTTTTCTGGTTGCTCTTGATGGCCTTCAAGATCCTGGGAATTTGGGCACGATTATCCGATCCTGTGCTGGTGTAGGTGCAAGTGGTGTTTTTTTAGGGGAGGGTACAGTAGACCTTTACAACCCTAAAGTTCTGCGATCAACGATGGGAACAGTTTTTGGTGTTCCTACTTTTCATAAAGTGGAGCTTACTTCCTTAGTCAAAAAACTGAAGCGGTTAGGGTTCCTTACAATTGCTGCAGATCCTAGGGCAGATTTAAAATATTATCATGCTGATTTCCGTAAAAGTCCTCTACTGGTTCTGATCGGGAATGAAGGTCGCGGGATCAGCTCGGATCTCCTGGATCTTGTTGATCTTAGAGTTTGCATCCCCCTACGGGAAGGTGTCGAGTCCTTGAATGCTTCGGTTGCCGCAGCACTGATCCTCTATGAAATCTACCGCCAGCGGGACTCGGGAAAATAGTGGCAGGTATTATTACCCTGTACAGAGAAATTTATCTGCTGAAGAGTTATCTAATGGGGTTGGGAGGGATGTTCGTTCATGGAGGTATTTAAGGAAAAGAAACCGGAATTTTGGAGACAGACCTGGCAGGATGCACATAATCATTCACTGCATGCTAGAAAGCGTAAAGATCTGGACGAGCTTGCTTATTGGGATGCGATGGCTGATTTCTTTGCTAAAACAGCTAGAAAACGAAGCAACAAAAAGGGGCGTTCACAAACAGTCTTATCCTGGTTGGAACAGGGGGGAGCCTGGCAGTCAGGGATGGAGATTTTGGACATCGGAGCAGGTGTAGGAAACTTTACGATTCCCATGGCACAGCAGGCTAAACGGGTTGTGGCTTTGGAGCCAGCGCCCGCTATGTTAGAAGCTATGCGAGGGAGGGTAAATGAGGCTGGACTCACTAATGTAGAGTACCTGGAACAGGAATGGCAGATGCTCGATCCGCAGGTAGAAGGGCTCAGAGGCAGCTTCGATCTGGTTTTTGCATCACTTACTCCAGGGATTAGAGATGTGGAGACACTGGAAAAGATGTGCGCTTGCTCTCGCCGCTGGTGTTTCTTGTGTGATTTTGCGGGGCGCCGTTGGTTTCCTGGGCATGAGGACTTATGGCAGTTGATTTTCGGCGAAAAAATGCCCTTACCTGGGCACGATATTATGTATCCCCTGAATTATCTCTACGTGTCAGGTTACCTGCCGTTTTTCAGAACGTGGATAGATGTGCGGGATCGAGAAATGTCTGTGGAAGAAGCTGTTGCCAGTTTTGAGCTGTACTTCTGGTCCTACACGACACTGACACCTGAGATTAAAAGGACGATCAGGAGTTACGTGGAAGAGCGGTCGGTCAGAGGGTTGTACCAGGAACGATACCACATTCGGTTAGGGATGATCCTCTGGTCGGTTACTGAAAGGATGATATAATTAAAATTCCACTTTGTGAGATGCAGCTGTGCAACTACTTCTGCAGTGGGATTTTGCGGGGTTTCAGCTATTGTCGAAGTGGGAACCATATGATATAATGCGGGCAAGGTGCATCCAGTTTATCTCCAAAAAGGATGTGAGGGGATGTCGATTCCTGCTCGTTTCTATTGGATGATTTTTAAGTATACCGGTTCACCGCGAGCATTTATTCTGTACCGTAAATATCTTCTTCACTAACACTGGATGGTTTTCCTCAATTGAAACTGTAAAAGCGATGATCGGGATGAGTAAGCTGCAGACCCTTGCAGGGAGGTTGTACCATAGACTGGGAGTACAGCTAGGGTTGCTTATCTGAAGTTCGCCCGTTAGCTGCACTGCTGAACACTTGAGAGTTATGGCAGGGTTACTAGGTGGTGCCGGTTGTACCGTTAAAAACATGGTTTTACCTTCGAAGTGGGCCTGAGGCCAAGAAGGGTGGTACCGCGCGGGTTTTATAACCCCCGTCCCTTAGTGAACGGGGGTTTTTGGTTTTTTTATGTTGGAAAGGGGTGTTTTTTACAGGGTGGAACAGGATATCCAGAGAATTAAAGAACTCGCTTTGAATGAACTTAAAGGTGCACAAATCCGGGAGCAACTTCAAGAGGTTCGGGTTAAGTACCTGGGGAAAAAAGGCCAGTTAACTAAAGTTTTAAGGGGAATGGGAAAAGTATCCCCAGAACTGCGGCCAAAGCTTGGACAGCTAGCCAATGATGTGCGCCTAGCCCTGGAGGGAGAGTTGGACAAGAGGTTGGATGTGCTGCTTGGACAGGAGAAAGAGAGGAAGCTGGCGGAGGAGGCCATTGATGTAACCCTCCCCGGATGTGTTCTCCAGCGCGGCCACAAGCACCCCCTGACCATTGTTCTCGAAGAAATTAAGGATGTCTTTACTGCTATGGGATTCGAAGTGGCAGATGGGCCTG
>CALGIY010000058.1 GCA_937914965.1 uncultured Thermoanaerobacteraceae bacterium
TTATGAGCTATTATATGACCAAAGGACATCTGCCACCGGCACAGAAGGGAGTCAGCCATGAAACCAGTAGCGGCCCACGTAATAGCAACCAACGATCACGAGGATCTCGAACTCATGATTAACACCTGGCTACGGAATGAGCGGCCAGAGCGTATCCGTGACATCCAGTTTGTTGCGAACGGATCGGAATTCGCATACTGTGCGCTCATTCTTTATGTGCCAAGCCGGAAAAAGCCTACGACTTATCCGTTACCCGGCAGTGAAATCGAATAAGCGGCTCCCGGGGCGATGATGGCACCCTCCCAAGCCGGAGCCCCGCAATACATAACCAAGGAGGCGGTCTAATGGTAATCCTTACACACTCAAGAGACGGAAAACGCATCTCACGCCAGGTTGTTTCGGATTCAGATGATGGTCTGAACCCTGAAGAACTCGACCAGGCTGCCAGACTTTTGTTTGAGATGGTGTATCAGGAAGAAGATGAGCAGTCAGCTTAATTCCCCCCCCATACTCAATAATAAGGGGAAAATAAGTGGCAATAAACCCAAAAAATAGCAACAGAACAGAAAGGAGGTGTAAAAATGAACTTATCGACAGTTGCACCGGAGATTAGAGAGGCACGGGCGCATTACGGATGGAGCCAGGATAATGTTGCGGATGAGCTCAATTACTGCCGGCAAATGGTGCAGATGGTCGAAAAAGGGAAGCGTAGGTTGACAGAGCAGGATGCCGCTAGAGTGGCAAGGGTACTTAATGATGGGCAATTTAACATGGCCATGTCACGTCGTATTACTGGCGGGATGAGTGCACCCTACCTAAATGGCATCGACAATCACCGCCTGGCCTGCGCGATGAAGCTTGTTGAGGAGTTGCAAGAAGCGATCGACATCATCACTCAGAACATGCGTACCTTAATCAGGGCGCAGTCAGCAGATGATTTGAGCGCAGGCGAGAGAGTGCAGATCGAGGCCATGATGCTAGAAACCATCGAGTGCATCACAGCAGCGGAAAACACGCTGGCAAGGCTATCAAAAACCTACGACATCAGCCTTGCTGACCTTTGGGACAAGCACGAGGCGGAATTGATTGAGAAGGGGTACCTCAGAAAAGAAAAAGACCGCTAAAGCGGCCAAGTCGTCTAAGAAAAAGTATAGCAAATAAAGGGGATGTTGCGCAAGTGAAACACGAAAAGAAAAAGCCGAAAGAACACTGGTTTCGTGAGCACGCCGAGACGACACCGATACAATACCTTCCTTTAACTACCGTATCGGCTGTGAGGGCGGTTGTGCACGGTGACAACAAGGACAAGCTAGGCAGCATCAAGCAGATTATTGAGATTTATGAAGAGCTTTTAAAGGAGGGGAAGTGAGTGGAACACAAGATTGAGCGCATACCGGCTAGGAAAGATGATCACTGGGTCTGGGGAGAAGTGACTGAAGCAGTTGCATGCACACTGGTTCTGTGCGTGTCGGTGCCGGTGCTTGTGGTAATGCTGGTGTGGATGGCGCATCAGCTGGCATGTATGGGGGTGTGGGCATGAAAAGCGAGTGGAAAGTGACGTGTAACGTGATCGACGAAAAGAGACTTTACGGTGTATATCGCTTGCTGGATGTCGATGAGGTTGACCATAGCGGAAACCGTGAGATGCACGGGGGATACGAATATAGTTCCCGTGAAGCAGCGCAAGCCCTGGCAAGGTTGTTGAACACAAAGGGGGCGAAGGGATGATTCAGGTAGGCCAGGTGGTCAGTTGGAAGAGTCAGGGGCGGGGACAAAAGAAACTTAAGAAGGGTATAGTCAGAGCCATAGTGGAGCCCGGTGAGAATCTTCTGGAGAAATGCCCGGAAGTGTACATTACTCCGGTGAGCCGGTCCCGTTTTAGAAGGGTTTCGTCAAGGCGCCGGGTTGTGATTGAAGAGCCTCGGGATGGCCGGGGCGGGAAGCACTACAGTCGGTTTTATGCCCCGCTGTTGTCGGTAGTAGAGCGAAACCTTAAGGGAGGTGAGCAGATTGGCAATCAGAGCTGAAAATATACCGGCACCGGTTGAACCAGTACACCCGATCCGTGCCCAGGCCTGTGCCTGGTGCGAAAAGGATGAGTTGTATGTACCCCTGCAAGACTGCATGGGCTGTCAGTACAACCGGCAGGATGAGATGACGGTCTGGTGCAGTTGGGCACCGGCGGAGAAGCCCTGCGAGGGGTGCGGGATACCGGCAGGGCTGTGCGAGCCGGAGACCTGCCAGATAGCGCAGACAATAAAAAAAGCGGCCAATTAGCCGCAGAAGAAAAATAATCCTGATTACATTTTAGCAGGTTTTTAGATAGCAAACAAGTCTGGCCCCACTCCAGGAAAACGGTGGTGCCCGGGTGGGGCCGGAGAAAATATGCAGGGGCGGCGGCATGGTGGGAACAGTTAGATATTGCGTGTGTGATAGAGCCGTTACCCGTGGGCTGTACGGGATGAAGCCAGCGCAAGCACGTAGTTGCACAGTATAGCAGGTTCAAATCCTGCCCGTCCCTGCACAATATGTCACATGAAATATCGAAAGGAGGAAGAATATGAAACTTTTAACTCATAGGTTAACGAATTTCAAGGGAATCAGGGATTTTACCCTGGACACCCAGGGGCAGAACATGAATATTTATGGCGAAAATGCTACGGGAAAGACGACCCTATATGATGCGTTTCTCTGGCTCCTTTTCAACAAGGACAGCCAGAACAAGACCGACTTCGCCATCAAGACGCTGGATGAGAACGGAAACGAGATCCACGGCCTGGAACATGCGGTTGAAACTGTGCTGGCCTTGAACGGAAAATCGCTCACTCTACGCAAAGTCTACAGCGAAAAGTGGACCAAAAAGCGGGGTGCAGCTAAGAAAGAGTTCACCGGACACACCACGGATCATTTTATTGACGGCGTGCCGGTGAAAAAGGGCGAGTACGACGCAAGGATCGCCAACATCGCCAGTGAAGATATTTTCAAACTCCTCACAAGCCCAACTTATTTCAACGAACACCTGCACTGGCAGGACAGGCGGGAGATTCTCCTGCAGGTATGTGGCGACATTTCAGACGGCGATGTCCTGGATAGCCTTGCAACTCTTCAAAACAAGGATCAGATTCTTGCACTTACCAACATCCTGAACACCCGTTCCCTTGACGATCATCGCAAGATCATTCAGGCCCGGCGTACCGAAATCAACAAGGAACTGGACAAGATCCCTGTCAGAATCAACGAAGCAGAACTTGCCATGCCGGACATAAGTACCATCAACAAACCGGAAGCCCTACCAAAAGATATTGCCCTTGTCAAAGAATCGGTCCAAAAAGAAAACCAAAAACTTGCACGGCTTGAGTCCGGTGGCGAGGTTGCGGAGAAAACAAAGAAGTTGCGGGAGATTGAGGCAGAGATTATTCGCCTACAGAATGAGGCGCAGCGCAGGGCAACCGGGGATATTGCTGTGTTGTATGAGCAGCTAAACGGAGCGAAAAATGGCGTGATGGATATTGAGAGGCATATCAAAAACAAGAAGCAGGAAAACGAGGAAAGAGAAAAGGCGATTAAAGGCATCAACGCGCAGATAGAAGGACTGCGAGATAAGTGGCATGGGATCGCCGAGGTTGCTTTTGATGAACCTGAGCAAGACGGCTTTTGTCCTACCTGCGGGCAGACGCTACCGGCAGAGCAAGTCCAGGCTGCCACCGATAAGGCGCTTGCCACATTCAACAAGGATAAAGCGAGCCAGCTTGAAAGCATCAATGCCGAGGGGAAGGTACTCAAGGAGAAAAAAGATTCCCTGCAAGCTGAATATGAAGCCACAGAAAAAGTTATCCAAGGATCAGAAAAGAAGTTGAGGAAGGAAAAAGCAACGATTGAAGCCATTGAAAGCGAGATCGAAGCTCTCCGGCGTGACGCTGAAAACCAGGAAGAAGATCCGGCGGTCGGGTTGAAGCTGAAAGAAAAAGCAATCATCGAGCAGGAGATTGAATCCCTGAAAGCCGGAAACACCGAAGCTCGAGAGAAGGTTGTCGAGGGTATTCAGGAACTGGAAGAGATTCTATCTACCCTGGAAGAGTGCCAGGCCAAGGTCAAGATGCGCGGGGACATTGAAAAACGCATCGAGGAGCTGAAAGCGCAAGAGAAGAAACTGGCAGCTGAGTATGAGCGACTGGAAGGTGAACTCTACCTGACTGAAGAGTTTATCCGGCAGAAGGTTAGCCTTTTGGAAGAGAAGATCAACTCCAAATTCGAGATGGCGCGGTTCAAGCTGTTCAACGTCTTGGTCAATGGAGCAGTGGAAGAATGCTGTGAGACAACCTACCAGGGCGTGCCTTTCAGTTCTCTCAACAACGGTGCAAGGATCAATGTGGGATTAGATATCATCAGGACCCTTGCCAGGCACTACAACTTCTACCCCCCGATCTTCATTGACAACAGAGAGGCTGTGACCAGTCTCATCGACATGGGTGACCAGCAGGTGATTAGCTTGATTGTCTCTGAGAAAGATAAGGAACTGCGGGTTGAGATTGAAGGCGAGGAAGAAAAGGAGGTTGCTTAAATGAGTGCAGCAGCAAAAAAACAAAACAACAATCTGGCGATACTCAGAAAGGATACCGTCGATGCAGTGGCTACCTGGGTGCGAAAGTACCAGGAGCGGGGGGAGCTGCAGCTACCGCCTAACTACTCAGCCAGTAATGCACTGAAAAGTGCCTGGCTAGTCCTGCAGGAAACGACAAACAAGAGCAAGCAGCCGGTTCTCCAGGCTTGCACGCAGAACAGTATAGTCAATGCCCTGCTTGACATGGTTGTCCAGGGCCTGAACCCTGGAAAGAAGCAGTGTTATTTTGTAGCGTTTGGCAATCAACTGATATGCATGCGCTCCTACTTCGGCTCTATGGCTGCAGTGAAGAATGTAGCAAGGGCTACCGATGTGTGGGCTGAGGTTGTATACAAAGGCGATGTCTTTGAGTACGAAATCAAGCGTGGGAGAAAGCATATAACAAAGCATACTCAGAAGCTGGAAAACATTAAGAGCGAAAGTATCACCGCTGCATATGCAGTGATTGAGTTTGGGGACGAGAGGCCGGATTATACGGAAATCATGACAATCGACCAGATCAAGCAGGCATGGAAACAGGGGCCGAACTACCGTGAAGGCGGCAACGGTACACATCAGAAGTTTACCGCCGATATGGCGAAAAAAACGGTAATCAACAGAGCATGTAAGGGGTATATCAACAGTTCAAACGATGCAAACCTTTTCAAAAAACACTTCAACCGCGCAGAGGACACCATCGAGGAGCAGAGATTTGATAATGAGGTAGCCGAAAACGCCAACCAGGAGATCATCGATGTGGAGTACGAGGTTGACAGCAACGGTGATACCCCTGAACCAGGGGAAGCGGATGGCAATGGCATGGCTGAAGATGCAGATATGCCGGATGACGAAGCTCCCCCCATCTCTGCTGAGGATGAAGGTTATATAAGAGATGCCTCCGTGCCAGGACAGATGACTATTGAGGGGCCGGGATTCTGATGGATATTCAGGTGTTGGCAAGCAGCAGCCGCGGGAATTGCTATCGTGTTTCTGACGGTAGCACCCCGCTGCTACTAGAAGCAGGGATCAGGTTCAAGGAGATACAGCAAAAACTGAATTTTCGACTGTCGGAGATTGCGGGGTGTTTGATTACCCACGAGCACCAAGATCATGCGAAAGCCGTCAAGGATGTCATGAAGGCCGGCATCAACTGCTATATGTCATATGATACCGCTGAGGCACTGGGGGTTTCCGGCCACCGAGTGAGAATAGCCAAGGCAAGGGAGCAGTTTCAAATCGGTACCTGGACAATTCTGCCCTTTGACGCTGTTCACGACGCAAAGGAACCCTTAGGGTTTCTCCTGGCATCGGGGAAAGAAAAACTGCTATTTGCGACCGATACATCCTATATACGCTACAGGTTCAAGGGGCTCACTCACATCATGATCGAAGCCAACTATCAGCGTGAAATCCTTGAACACGGTGTCGAAGAAGGGCTTGTTCCGGTGGTGGTGAGGAATCGGATTCGCAGGTCGCACTTTGATTTGGAACACTTGAAGGAGTTTTTCAAAGCAAATGACTTGTGCGAGCTACAGGAAGTTTGGCTGCTGCACCTAAGCGAAAATAACAGCGATGAGGAACAGTTCAAGCGGGAGATTCAGGAGATTGTCGGAAAGCCGGTTTACATAGCGTGACCTCCTTTCAACTTATATATCCTGCCCGGGTTTCGGCCCGGGTGGGGCAATCTTTTTGAGGAGAGGGTAAAAAGATGGCGGCAAGATGTGATATGTGCGGAAAAATGGTTGATTTTTAGGAGAGGGTGAGGATGGTGGCAGAAATGATTTTATGTAAAGATTGCGTTCGCGGCCCTGAGCACGAAAGAAATTGTTCTGCTGGACTACATAACAGAGATGGTGCTGGTTGCTTCTCTGGTTGGCCTGCTGATAAGCTTAAGCCTATGAGACCTCAACCAACTAAATGCGGAGACTGCAAAACTTTTTCCTTCTGCAGTAAATTTGTTGGTGCCACGGATGATATGACAGAGTGCGACTGGTATCCAAGTAGATTTGTGCCAACAGATACGGGAGAGGGTGAGAACAAATGACCAACTACGAACTCATTAAGAACATGAGCGTTGAAGAAATAGCAGCAACTATCATGTGCCCGAATGATATGGGTATGGCTGAAATCAAGTGCGATAAATCGGACGATTGTAACTACTGTAAATGCTGCTTGGAATGGCTTCAACAAGAGGCCGGAAGTGCAACGAATGGTTGAGGCTGGCATATCGGGAGATCGGGGAAGCGCTCGGACTGTCAGAAATGTCTATGAAAATCTGGAGCTATTTAGGAGGGGGGAATGAGCGGGATGGAACTGGCGGAGAACGTGAGAATCACAGAAGAAGACAGGGTGGAGAAGCTAACGCCGGTCGAGTATTTGACCGTGACCGGGGAAGTACCGGCGCCGGACCAGGTACGGGATATGAAGCTTGACGATCTGTCGAGAGATGCGGCTACGCTCCTGCTAGACGCCGGCTGCAGTAAATGCCAGCTCTTGAAGTTGTATGGAATTCGAACGCCAGGCGGGCCGCACTACAAACTGCTTTACCATGTGCTGGACGGTGACGGAAAGGCTGCGGCTGGAACGGGTGGAACTGTGGACGAAAGGGCGGAAACTGTGGACGAAAGGGCGGAAACTGTGGACGAAGACGAGCAAAAATGCCGTGTTTGCGGCTGCACTGACGACATGGCCTGCCCCGGTGGCTGCTACTGGGTGGAGCCTGACCTGTGTAGCCGCTGCGCCGAGAAAATGCGGCGAGAGGATGCATCTCAACCAATATCGTTTCAGCAGTTGCGACGGCACCTGAAGCTGCTGGACAAAGTGTATGCGAAGAACTCCGATTTTAGCACAAGAGATATTAATAGCGTGATATCTACCTTTCTAGATGTGGTAGGTGGCGATACTGATGACTAAATTTATGCGCAAGGTACCGCCGGAAACGTTACCAATCGATAGGGATTGTAGTGGTTGTATGGTGCCAAGAGAATGTGATCCCCTCACAATAGGTGAACTGGCCCATAAAAGCCAGATGGATGCGTATGCCGAAGCGCCCACCTCTCCCGTCCAGGGCGCCCAGATGGTACCTATCGATCTCTTATACCCAAACCCTGCGAACCCCAGGAAACGGTTCGATCCTGAGGAGATGGACAAGCTCACGGCGTCAGTCCGCCAGCTGGGTGTCCTTTCCCCGATCCTGGTTGTAGCCGACGGCGAGAGGTACAGGATTGTTGCCGGGGAGCGCAGGTACCGGAGCAAGAGAGTTTGTTTTAGGGGGTGAGGATCTAATGTTTAGCGAGGACGATAAGCACTGCAGGGAATGTATTTGCAGACTGTGCGATCTGAGGGGTACGGATGAGTGTATCGAGGGGGGCGATCTCTGTGATAAGTGCCAAAATGACGAGCACACAGGCGGATGTGTCTACTTTGATGGTGAGTAAAAACATTTACATCCTGCACCTGCGGATTGAGGGGTAAGCGTTATCGGCAACATCAAGGCAAACGACCTAAGCAAGGTGCAGGAGATCTGGCTGCTGCACTCTTTGGCCGAGATTAAGGATGTAGATACAAATATGCACGAAAAATACTGCGGCGCGGTGAGTAAGCTCATCGGGAAAATGACGGAGAAACTGTAAGCAGAAGGCGGGGGGAGTAAATTGGCGCGCAAAAGGTTTATAGACCCTAATTTTTGGACGGACATAGAAATATCGAAGCTGACACCTATGGAGCGGCTGCTTTTTATTGGTTGTTTTTCAAATGCGGACGATGAGGGGAGGCTACCAGGCAACCCGGCATATCTCCGAAGCGCTATATTCCCCTACGATGATATCTCTTTAGGGGATATACAGGGAATGCGTGACAATATCATCGAGAAGTGCAAAAACCTGGTCATATACGAGGTAGACGGTAATGAGTTTCTTGCTTTTCGGAAATGGAGCCGCTATCAATCACCTAGATATCCGAAGCCTTCCCAGTTCCCTGCACCACCTACAGAAGAACCTTTGGCGCAGGATTGCAACCAAATAGATGCAAGCGTGCAACCAAATGACAGCAGTCTTTCGGAATGGGATGGGGTAGGGGTAGGGGATCAGGTAGGGGATCAGGAGGGGGATGAGGGGATGAGCTGCGCTTCATCAGCTGCCGCGACCTCCGATGAGCGAGAGTGTCTAAAAATTCTCAAAAAGATAAAAAACTATCCCTTTGACTACCCAAAAGATCTAGAGTACCTGCGGTCATTGGCTGTTGACTTTCCTACCGTCGATCTCTTGACCGAACTAAAAAAGTGGAAGACGTACAAGCTAGATCATCCGCTGAAGAAGGGCTCAAACGCACGGCTGCAGATACGAAACTGGTTCGAGAACGCTCTCCGGTGGAACAAAGACGAGCGAGCATCTCCTGTTGGCCAGACTGGGCAGCGCCGCGGGCAGCTTTATTCCAGAAGTTCCGAGCATTTTTACGAACGCGCTTATG
>CALGIY010000059.1 GCA_937914965.1 uncultured Thermoanaerobacteraceae bacterium
CAATAAGGGCTACAGCTTCTAGTAGATATTTTACTCCTTTTACTGGCTCAAAGAGCAGACTGGGCGGGCCTAGTGACAAGCAGTATATTAACTTTAATAAAAATGCCTCCTAAAAAAATAAAAAAACGGGGTAGTTTCTCCCCGCCTAAGAAAATGGTCAGAGTGGCGGGACTTGAACCCGCGGCCTCTAGCACCCCAAGCTAGCGCTCTACCAAACTGAGCTACACCCTGAAAACTATCTCAATTTCTATATTATTTTAGCCTCTCCCCTCTTCAATGTCAAGGCTGATCAGACAAACCCAACATTATATTATTTAATAAACTCTGCATGCAGGGCGTTGACCGCCTTGATGGACTGGTCCTCTTGAATAATACAGGAAACTTTTATCTCAGAGGTACTGATCATTTCAATATTAATTCCTTCCCTGGCCAGGACCTTGAACATGTCCGCAGCTACCCCTGGATTAGTGACCATACCTGCTCCTACAATCGAGACCTTGGCAACCTGGTCATTATATACAAAACCTGATGCACCGATTTCCTTGACAATTGCCTCAACAACCGGCAGTGCCCTTTCTAGATCACCCCTGGTTACTGTAAAGACAATATCGTTCCGGTCATCACGCACCCATCCCTGGATGATCATATCAACATTGATCTTTTCATTGGCCAAAGTTAAAAATATTTTCCTGGCCATACCAGGGCAGTCAGGGACATCAAAAATACCGATTTTTGCAACATTTAAATCATGGGCAATCCCACTAACAGGGCGACAATTTTCCACTGATTCAACCTCCCCTACAAGTGTCCCTTCATAATCATTAAAGCTCGATCTGATCGAAAGAGGAACTGCATAATTTTTAGCAAACTCCACTGCACGAGGCTGCAGCACAAGAGCCCCTAAACTGGCTAATTCCAGCATTTCATCATAGGAAATAGAATCAAGTTTCACAGCACTGGGAACAACTCGGGGATCCGCTGTGTAAACCCCATCAACATCAGTATAAATCTCACAGAGATCTGCTTTTAGTGCCGCTGCCAGAGCAACAGCCGTTGTATCAGAACCACCTCGCCCTAGAGTAGCGATTTCTCCTGACTCAGTAATCCCTTGGAAACCAGCAACAACTACGATTTTATCCTGATCCAATTCCTGTCGAACTCGCTGCGGATCAATCTTTAAGATACGCGCTTTACTGTGTGCATCATCTGTATAGATCCCCGCTTGAAATCCTGTGAAGGATATAGCAGAATAGCCCAGTTTGTTAATCGCCATAGCCAGGAGAGCAATAGAAACTTGTTCTCCTGTGGATAGGAGCATATCAATTTCCCGTTCTCCGGGATGATCTGTAATCTTGTGGACAAGATCCAGCAGTTCATCTGTGGTATCCCCTAATGCGGAAACTACCACAACAACCCGGTTTCCCTCATCTTTGGTATGTACAACACGTTGAGCAACATTTTTGATCAAACTGGGATCAGCTACCGAAGATCCTCCAAACTTTTGTACAATTGTTCGCACTAATAGTGCCTCCCCCAACTAGAATAATCAGACATAATAATTATATTATATATGATCCACTCGATTCAGGTTCCAGCTGCAAAACACGGGCCTTGATTCCGTGAGAATGGAAAACTTCGTTAATTGCACTCCCGGCATCACAGTCAGAGGATGAAAAAGCAACTACAGTTGGACCTGCACCACTTAATACAGCTCCATAAGCGCCAGCCTCCGCCGCAGCCTTAAAGATCTCAGGTAATCCTGGTACAAGCTGGCAGCGGTAAAGTTGGTGCAACCGGTCCCCCAAAGACTTTTTAAGCAGGTCCCAATCTCCTTCTTTCAGTGCTGTTACCAGCAGGGCAAGATGACCCAAATTGTAGACAGCATCTTCAAGAGGGACATGTTCAGGTAATACACTTCGAGCGACCTTTGTAGACACGCTGAAATCAGGGATAACAGCAGTGATCTTGAGCCCCTTTTTGGGGATAAACCGGGAATAAATATAGGATCCCTCTTCTTTGGCTACGATTACTACGCCGCCAAGAAGCGCAGCAGCCACATTATCAGGATGGCCCT
>CALGIY010000060.1 GCA_937914965.1 uncultured Thermoanaerobacteraceae bacterium
GCATCTGCTCGGTGTCAGGGGGACCGCGGTGATCAGCGGTTATCCGGAGATCGGAGTGGATGTTGATAAGCCATCGGATCTGGAATTGGCGCGGCAGCTTGTGGGGAAATAAAGCGGTGATCTTTTCTCCTAGGCAGGAATCCTGCAAATCTTGGCGAATACTCAATTTCAAATGAAAGTGCACAAAGGGGAGATGCGCATTTGTAAGGTGAACCAAGAGCAAAGCAGGATGAAGGCGGTCTGCTCGGTGACCAGACTGTTTGCTTCTGATGCCAGGCAAAACATTCAAGACGCAGTTTTGAATGCTTATCAGGAGATGGATTAAGCAGTAAATGCGCAGGTTTTAATTGTTATATAAGGGAAGCTGGCATTCCCTTTTTTGTTGTTCCTCTGAAAACTGGTGTAAATTCAACCAGATGAAAACCAGGACACCAAGGAGATGATAGACTGTGCAAGGATTGGGAGCAGTAGTACTTGCTGCAGGCCAGGGCAAGAGGATGCGGTCAGATACCCCGAAAGTGCTGCACCGGGCTGCCGGAGCACCTTTAGTCTGCCATGTCCTGGATGCTGTAAAGGAAGCAGGTATTACAGAAACGATTGTTGTGATCGGACAGGGCTCAGAAGTGGTGCGGGCTGCCCTGGGCCCGGATTATACTTATGCTCTCCAAGAGGAGCAGTTGGGTACAGGGGATGCTGTCAAGAAGTCTTTGCCGCACCTTTCCGCGGACTGCCAGGAGGTGTTGGTTGTTTGTGGTGACACACCTTTGTTGAAACCGGAGACACTAGCGGCACTAGTTAGAGTAAGACGGGAAACCGGTGCTGCCGCAGCAGTCCTCACTAGTATTTTCGATGACCCCCAGGGTTATGGTCGCGTCCTCAGGAATGAAGATAATATGGTGGAAGCCATTGTTGAGGATAGAGATGCAGCTGAGGATCAGAAGCTGGTCCAGGAAATCAATACTGGCACCTATATCTTTACCAGGAAGGCTCTGGAGGCGACCATCTGTCGTCTGCAGCCGGACAATAAGCAGGGTGAGTACTATCTCACCGACTGCATTCATCTGCTGCGGGAGGCGGGAAGTCCGGTTACTGCGGTTATTGCTCCAGCTGGAGAAACCGAGGGAATCAACACCCGAGTGCAGCTGGCGGCAGCGGAACGAATCCTCAGGGAGCGGGAGTGCCTGCGCCTGATGGAGGATGGGGTGACCATTTGTGACCCCAGTACCACATATATAGATAAAGGTGTACAGGTGGGGCAGGATACGGTGATTTATCCCTTTACCTTCCTGGAGGGAAAAACCAGGGTGGGCAAAGGGTGTGTTATCGGCCCCGGGACGCGGCTTTCCAGTGCAATTCTAGAAGAGGGCGTTTTTGTGCAGTATTCTGTAGTGGTGGAGAGCACGATCGGCAAGGGGTGCCAGATTGGGCCCTTTGCTTATCTGAGACCGGGGAATGTTCTATCTGATCAGGTTAAGATCGGTGATTTCGTGGAATTGAAAAAGACCACAGTAGGGCTGGGGAGCAAAATACCTCACTTGAGTTATATTGGAGATACTACTGTGGGAGCCCATGTCAATATAGGGGCAGGAACCATTACCTGCAACTATGATGGTGTGAAGAAGTATCAGACGACTATCGATGACGGGGCTTTTATTGGCAGCAATGCCAATCTGGTAGCGCCTGTTAGTGTGGGAAAAGATGCGGTGATCGGGGCTGGGTCAACCATTACCAAGGATGTTCTCCCTGAATCGCTGGCTATTGAAAGAGCAAAGCAGACTGTGATTCCTAACTGGATGCAGAAAAAGAAGGAAAAAGGAGAACAGGAAAAATGAAGGGAAGTAGAGTGAAAGAAGGGATCGGCGTGATGCTTTACACAAAAAAATTGAAAATTTTCACCGGTAACGCCAACCCAGAACTTGCCCAGGAGATTGCCAATTACCTGGGTCTTGAACTGGGGGACATGCATGTCTCTTACTTTAGTGATGGGGAGATCAGTGTGGCCATCAATGAGAGTGTACGGGGGTCGGATGTCTTTGTGATCCAGCCTACTTGTCCACCTGCCAACAAGAATGTGATGGAACTTCTGATTATTATCGATGCCCTGCGGCGCGCCTCGGCTCGGCGTATCTGCGCGGTTCTCCCCTATTATGGATATGCACGCCAGGACAGGAAGTTAAAAGCGCGTGATCCCATCACTGCCAAACTATTGGCCAATCTGATTACTGCCGCTGGGGCTACCCGGGTCCTGGCTATGGATCTTCACGCCGGGCAGATCCAGGGATTTTTTGATATCCCAGTAGATCACCTCCTGGGAGTGCCCATTCTAGCGGAATATTTCCAAAGTATTGGCATTAAGGACCCCATTGTGGTTTCTCCTGATGTTGGTGGGGTGACCAGAGCAAGGGACCTGGCCAGCCGGTTGGAAACATCTATCGCAATTATCGATAAGCGCAGGCCGCAGCCAAATGTTTCTGAGGTCCTGCACCTGGTGGGAGATGTTAAAGGGAAAACAGCGATTCTGGTGGACGACATTATCGATACGGCAGGGACCATTGTCAAAGCAGCCGAGGCTTTAATTGACCGCGGAGCCAAAGAGGTTTACGCATGCTGCACACACCCGGTGCTATCAGGCCCTGCCCGGGAGCGCCTGGAGTCCTCTTGTATTAAAGAGCTTGTTGTGACCAATACAATACCTGTTGCTCCTGAGAAACAATTCCCGGGGTTAAAAGTGCTCACTGTTGCACCTATTTTCGGAGAGTCCATCATCAGGATTCATGAGGATCTCTCTGTTAGCAAGCTTTTCGAGTAGCAGATTAATCAGACTGGTCCCCGGGTGGCACTTCTTCATTGTTTTCCTGGGGGCCAGTTATCTCTGGTTCCTCTCCCTCCATTTTGTCGTGCAGTCGGCGTGCCTTGTTGACGAAGCGGTTGGGGGTTTCTTTGCCTGTTTTTTTATGTTCCTGAAGAGAGGGGGATGCGATGCGGGTACTTAGAACTTGTACAAGGTAACTTTCTGCAAGCCTCCACTCGTTCCTATGCAGAACCTAAAGCGATTTTTTTCATGAGACCTTTTCAATGGGATCCAGAACATGATATTCATATTCTTCAGTATACCTATCAGATGCAGTTTACGTTGGCAGAGGATCAGGGGGATGGGATTAACCGCTATAACCCGGAAGGGTACCCTGATCTGGCTGTTAGAATTTATTTTTATAACAGAGATGGAGTGACAAGCGATTTCCAGTATAAATTGACAAGCGGTATAGTTCTGGATTATTGCAAGGAACATCAGCTTAGCTGGAATTATGAAATGGATGATTATTACGAAGGAAACATGGAAATTCTTATTGATAATAATGATAATTTAGAGGAGTATTCTGCTGATTTGGCAGCAATCATAACTAAGGCTCTGGAAGATCCTTTTTTTAAAAGCAATCAGGGCTGGATTAGTGTAAGGATAGAAGAGGAGCATTCCAGTCTTGGTTTTGGAATGCCGGGAAGAGTGCCTGTTGATTTTTATGCTGATCAAGAGCATATCCTTGCTAAGCTGAAGGAATTGGGAGAACGGTAAGAAACGTAAGTATTTTACAATTGTATGGCAGCGGGATTTTTGATATAATAAGAAACGGACTGTTTTAGAGTCTATCTGAAACTGTAAAAATACAATTCTGCACCCAGGGGGATTCATAAGTGAAACGAACGATAAAAACAGTATTAAGCTGCTTGCTGATCAGTCAATTATTTCTCATGACGGTGTTTGCAAAACCGGATTGGCCGACAGATACATGGGCTGAAGCAGAGGCGGGAATTGTT
>CALGIY010000061.1 GCA_937914965.1 uncultured Thermoanaerobacteraceae bacterium
GGGGTTTTGTACCTGCTTCATTGATCGAACGCGGCTACGCCGGCGACCTTGAAAAGTACATGGGGAAAAATCTCAGGTTGCGTGTAATCGAGTTTGACCGCAGCAAAGCGAAGGTTGTGCTTTCTCAAAAGGCAATTCTCCAGGAGGAGTTTATCCAGGAGCAGAAGGAACTCTGGGATACAATTAAGGACGGGGAAATCAGAAAAGGTACAGTCCGGCACCTGACTAATTTTGGTGCTTTTGTGGATCTTGGAGGAGTAGATGGACTGCTGCATATTTCCGAGCTATCTTGGGGACGTGTAAAACATCCTTCTGAAGTGGTTCAAGAGGGGGATGAAATCGAGGTTTATGTGATTTCATCAGATAAAGAAAACAAGCGCATCTCACTCAGCCTCAAAAAGGTCCAAGGCAATCCCTGGGATACAGTAGATGAGCGCTATCATGACGGGGAGATTGTGACCGGAACAGTCATGCGGACAGTTTCGTTTGGAGCTTTTGTGGAACTAGAGCCGGGTGTTGAAGGGCTTGTCCATATTTCACGCTTAGCGGACTATCATGTGGCAAAGCCTGAGGATATTGTTTCTGCTGGAGAAGAGGTACAGGTAAAAATATTGGATGTCAATAAACAAGACCAGAGGATCAGCTTGAGTATCAAAGATGCTCAAGCAGGCATGAGTGATAACAGAGAGAACAAACAGGGAAACAAAGAAAAGTCCGAACCAATCGACTCTGGTAGTGTAGGTGTCAACTTGGGTGAGATGTTCGGGGACTTGTTTACGAGAGCCGAACAAAAGTAAAGCTTTTGGAGGCGATAACTCGTGCCAGTATACAGTTTTGCATGTAAGGACTGCGGGGAAGCGTTCACAAAGCTGGTAGCCATTAAGGAAAAGGACCAGGTTGCATGCCCTGATTGTGGTAGTGGTGATTTGAAGCAGGTCTTTGGCAGATTTAATTATGTCAAGGTTTCCAAAAAATACAACCCTGGTTGCAATTCAGCCAGTAACTGCGTGCAGGCCAAAAAATATGGCTGTGGCAAATATGCCAGTAATCCGGTTCCAGAACCTAATTCTTAAGGTATAAGATGGACGCTGCAGGAATAATTCTGGCGGGTGGAAAGAGCTCGCGTTTCCAAGGGAATAAGGCGCTGGCCAAAATTGCATCCCAGAGGTTGATTGACCGGGTAATAGGAGAATTGGCCTCAGTCTTACCAAGGGTTATTCTTGTCACCAATACACCTGATGAGTACAGGAACCTGGAAGCAGAAGTTGTTATGGATATTCTTCCGGGACGAGGTCCTCTTGCAGGAATCCATGCAGGCTTAATCACTTCCCCTTTTGACCTGAATTTTATAGCGGCCTGTGATATGCCATTTATCAATCGAGAAATTGTTTGCTATTTAATTAATCAAGCTACCGCTAGCGATGACGCTGTGGTGCCTGTTATAAAGGGGTATCCTGAACCCTTGGCCGCTGTATACAGGAGAACATGTATAAAAGCTATTGAGGATGTCATTATAGCTAAAAATTTTCAGGTTAAATCTTTTTATCCCTCTATTCAGGTTAGGTATATCCCAGAAAAGGAACTGATGGAGTTCGGTGGGGGGAAGAATTTTTTTAATGTTAATACAAGAGAAGATTTCAGGATTGCCCAGCATATAGAAGGAAAAAATAAATAACTTATAAATAAAAAGACCTGGCAGATATGCCGGGTCTTTTTTTATTTCCTACATGTGGTTAATCTTAACAGGTATTTTTTGGCCCGGGGTGTGAGATTTTAATGATGGAAGGGGGTGAAAAAATGAAGAAACTGCTGATAGGGATCACGCTTGCCCTATTTCTATGTGCTGGTTTTGCCACAGGGTGTTCACCCGCTCGCAAACCTGCTCCTAGCCCCACGAAAACAACGCCATCTACGCCATCTACGCCATCTCCGCCTTCTGTGCCAGCGAAAAAAATAACCAGGACAACAACAGATAAGCAGAAGGCCGAACGAGCTGCCAAGGAGGCTACAAAGGTACCGGGGGTCCGTAAAGCAACTGTGGTCATTTCAGGGAGAACAGCCTTTATTGGGCTGGATCTTAGTGCTAAGGAAGGGACAGCAACCACAAAAGTGAAGAGTGATGTGGCAAAGCGGGTTAAAGCAGCGGAGCCGAGTTTAACAACAGTTAATGTGACTTCAGATCCCGACCTAGTTACCCGTTTGCGGAAAGTTGCTGAAGGGATCAAGAGTGGAAAACCTGTTTCTAGTTTTTCAAGTGAACTTACTGAAATTGGCCGGAAAATAAAACCGCAAATGAGGTAAAAGCCTGGTTCTTTACCAGGCTTTCCTTAGATCTAGCGGTGGGAAAGGAGCTGCAAGTAGCTTGCCGAGGATACCACTGGGGACAATTATTCTTTTAATTGTTTCACTGCTCATCTATTTTGGAGTGGCTCAACGAGTCCTGGATAAACTGCGGCTCTCCGATAAAGCGGCTCTGGGAGCAATCGCGGCCTTAATTATCGGGGGCTTTATCAATATTCCCCTGCCAGGAGGAGCTCGGATCGAAGCATCCCTCAATGTTGGTGGTGGGTTGGTACCTTTGTTCCTCTCTGGTTATCTTCTTTTTAAGACAACCAACATTGAGAGGCTGCGGGCCTTTGCTGGTGTTATTGCCACAGCCGCAGCCGTTTACCTGGCGGGGCTCTTTTTGAACGCTGAACCCGAGAGCATGTTTATTAGCCCTATGTATCTCTATCCGTTGGTAGGTGGGGTTGTGGCATATGTAATTGGCAGATCAAGGCGCAGTGCTTTTATTGCTGCTACCATGGGTATCCTGCTTTTTGATGTTATTTCCTATCTGCGTATGATTACACTAGGCAGACCTGGTGCGGTAATAATCGGGGGCGGAGGAGCCTTTGATGTTATTGTAATTGCTGGCCTTTTGGCTGTGCTCCTGGCTGAATTTATCGGGGAGACCCGAGAGCGTTTGCAAGGGGGCCCAGCTGTGAGAGGAAAAGCACCAGCTTTGTTAAAACGTTTAAGGCCTTTATCTCCTACAAAGACGCAGCAAGAGGAAGAAGGTGAAAAGGATGAACCGGGGGAAAGCAATTAGTTGTCTGGTTATTGGAATGACTTTGGCTTTACTATTCTCAAGCAGTATTAACGCTTGGGCAGAACCTACAAACCCTGTGGCCAAGGTGGAGACCGAGCGTACAGATGGACACTACTATACACTTGTCGATGAGAAGAAAAAGCCCCTTGATATAACAGCCCGTATCCTAAGCAAGGGAGACGAATTTATCTCAGCAGACAACATGCGCTACCAGGTTACCTCGATTAAAGGTGACTATGCTTACGCTCGCGTGTTGGGGAAAGAAGCTGAAGCAAAACTGGCGGCTTCCCCTGTGAATGCATTTTTAATGCAGCTTGCCAGGAGAGGCAACAATTCTATCGGTATCTACCATACACACAGCGATGAATCTTATGTACCCTCAGATGGGACTGAGAGCATCTATGGCAATGGCGGTATTTTTAAAGTTGGGAATGTATTTGACCAAAAACTTCGTAAGATCGGCTTTACCGTTGATCACAGCAAAAGACCTCATGATCCACATGATGTTAACGCTTACTACCGTTCACGGCGCACTGCAGTCCAGATGCTGCAGAAAAAACCCCTTGCTCTTTTTGATGTGCACAGGGATGCTGTCCCACCAGAGGTTTATGCAGCAAATGTTAAAGGGCGAGATATCACCAAGGTCAAATTTGTGGTAGGTAGAACAAACCCGCGTTTTCAAACTAATCTGGAATTTGCCAAACAGATTAAGGCTGCTGTTGACAAGACCCATCCCGGTGTAATCCAGGGCATCCTCATTGCCAAGAGCGACTTTAATCAAGACCTGGCAGCACATTCTATGCTGATTGAAGTCGGCGCCCATACCAACTACCGGGAGGCTGCAGAGAGTGGTATTGCTTTGTTTGCTGAAGCACTGCCCAAGGTTTTAGGTGTCAAACCCACTACACCAGTACCTGGAGCACCTGTAAACCGTGGTGCTTGGCGGTCAGTTTTTTGGGGTATTCTGCTTGTGGTAGGGGCGGTTTTTGGGTACCTGTACATGAACACCGGAAGCTTGGAGGGTGCTTTGGATCAGATTCGTAAACTATTCTCTAGAACAACAACAATGTTTAAACGAAGGGAAAAGTAAAAGATGCTTTACCACACCAGTATTGTAGGTGGCCTGGCTGCAGGTGTGCTGGCCAGGCTTTTTATGCTGCGTCTTGACTACAGGCAGTATCCTACATATCCTCACGATTTGATTACTCACGTAGCATTGGGTTTTATTGCTGCTTTAATTGGTGCGGTTTTGGTTCCGGCCATACTGCTCAAACAATATACAGCTGTAACTTTTTTGGCGTTGGCGGCCGAACAGTTCAGAAATGTTAGAAACATGGAAAGGGAGACCCTGACAAAATTAGAAGAGACCGAACTTGTACCCCGGGGCATTGATTATATAGAGGGAATTGCCAAGGCTTTCGAAGCCAGAAATTATTTAACAATTTTTAACGCTATTATTACCAGTGGGATTGTTGTTTGGTTGGGTTGGCCCTATGCAGTGGTTGCTGCTGTATTGATCATCCTCTTAACTCAGTTTCTAAAAACCGGTATGGTAGTTGGTGAGATCGCAGAAGTAGTTCCTGGCCAGATTTCTTTTCATGGTCCATTATTAATGGTTGATGATATTTTTATCATGAATATCGGATTTCCTGCGGCGAGGGAAAAAATTATGGCAGAAGGATTAGGAGTGGTTATTAAGCCCAAAAATGATAATGGGAGAGCGGTTCTCCATAACTTTGGCCAGCGGCAGGCAATTATTCACACAGCCGCGGCTTTGCTGGGAACGAAACGTGAATTTGGTGAGCCGGAATTTACCCCCTTGGCCAGAAAGAATATTGATACTGGTGAGTTGGGTTTGTTTATTCTCCCTATAGAGAAAGATTTCGAATGTCTGCGCAATATTATCGAGAGATCCCCCGTTCTGGAAAGCGCCTCCAGGAAACCACTGGATTCTAAGGCCGGACGGATTGCCTCGGATTAGGATGATGCTGTTGA
>CALGIY010000062.1 GCA_937914965.1 uncultured Thermoanaerobacteraceae bacterium
TGTGCTTATAGCTCCGGGGGACTTTCATATGTCGGTGCGGCGGTCCGGGGGGATCTACAGGGTAGTTTGCCAGCCAGGAGAAAAGGTTTGTGGGCACCGTCCCTCAGTGGAGGTCCTTTTCCAGTCGGTTGCCCATCATGTTGGAACAAATGCTGTGGGTGTCATTCTCACCGGGATGGGAAGCGATGGTGCGGAGGGTATGCTGGCCATGCGTAAGGCTGGGGCGCGTACTATTGCCCAGGATGAGGCCACATCTATTGTCTTTGGAATGCCGAAAGCAGCCTTCGAGAGAGGGGGAGCGGAAGCTTTGCTCCCTCTCCATCAAATTCCTAGTGCGATTATTAGCCTGCTGTCTGATTCCAATCAATAAAACAGTTTATTAAAAAGGCAATTTTACCTGGCAGGTAGAATTATTAGGTAGGGGAAGGAGGTGATAGGAAAATGGACAATGTTGTGGCCATACAGGAAAGTCAAGTTAAACTGGTTTTTGGCCAAACGGGCGGAGCAGTTGGAGAAAGTAGTGAAGGAATCGAGTTTTCGGATTTGCTCCAGGTATTGGGTGATGCCAGGGAAGAGCAGGACCCGGAAAAAGGTGGATGTGGTTTAGAGAATGCCTTGGGGGACATGCTCTCGAATCTTATTAATACCCTGCCAGCCCAGGTGTATGCGGAACTTGGTTGTGATTTCAACCCGGAGCAGCAAAGTATCGCAGGTGATCAGTTGTCTGCTGTCTTGGGAGATCTGGCTGGTATGCTGGATGATGCAAAAACCGGACAGGGCGTCCGAAATGGGGATGAGGTAGTTCAGCCTTTGATTACCCTGCTTGGAGCTGAAACGCCAGGTACGGGGGTTATTGGTACGGGGGCGATTCCTCCGGCGGGTGCATCTGCCGGAACCCAGCACAGAGGATCGCTGCTTGCCGGAGAGCCGCCGCCAGTAATACCATCGGGTGTCAACCAGGCACCTTTAATCGATGTGCCAATCGGTGATTCAGTACCCCAGGTGAAGGGGGGCGTAAGTGATGCGGCACTTCAGATAAAGGTTGATTCTGCAGCAATCTCAGAGGATGCTGCCGGCCTTGTTACAGGAGAAGCTGTGAGCAGGGAGACCGCAGCAGCCGGTCCGATGCTGTCTGAACAATTGTCCAGCAATGAAGCAGTCCAGGAAAAGCGTGTGGGCCTACCCGAAAACCATCCAGACACCTTGCCAGAGGAGAAGCCGCACCCAAACAGCACCCAGGCTCAAGGGGCCCTGCCTGAGCAGGAGAATAAACAGGCTGAATTCAAAAACCCTGGCCCTGTTTTGATGGATGACAGCGCGACGACCAGCAGTGCTACCAGCGC
>CALGIY010000063.1 GCA_937914965.1 uncultured Thermoanaerobacteraceae bacterium
GTTCCTTAGCAAACTGAGTATCCCATCTCATTCCGATAGCCAGGATCCTGGCTATCGGAATGAGATGCGGGATACTCAGTTTGCTAAGGAACTGGAGAAAAAACCAGATAAAGCCAAAGCACAGGCCAAGATACCAGGTTAAGTCATTGAGTGAATTGGGGGGGAGGGGCCATACCTTCCCCTTTTTTATTGACATTATTGTAAGTCATCGTTATAATTTGGAGTGTTATTAGGGGTGGATGCTGTGAAAATTGATGTAAGTGAGCTACGGAAAGTCAAAGGTCGGAGTGAAAAATTTCTGGGTATGCTTCCCGATCACTCACTTGATGTTCTGGGACAAAAATCTACATTCCGGAGTCTCAAGGTTGATGGTGAGGCTACTAATACCGGAGAAGGGATCTTTGTCCGGGGAAATGTTACAGGTTATGTAGATTTTGCTTGCAGTCTTTGTTTGAAAGAATTCTCTGTCTCTCTTAATGTTCCGCTGGAAGAAAATTACCACCGGGAGGGGGAGGAGATTCCCCAGGACGAAGAAGAACCTGTACGGGTCTACCGGGAAGATGAAATCGACATTACTGACCTGATCAAAGAGGGTTTACTTTTAGCCCTTCCGATGAAACCGATATGTAAACCGGACTGCAAGGGGTTGTGTTCTTATTGTGGTTGTGACCTCAATACCCAGCAGTGCAACTGTAAAGAAGAGGAGATCGACCCGCGGCTTGCGGTGTTAGGTAGTCTTTTACAGGATCTAGACAAAAATCCAAAATAAGCATGGGGGTTTGACAAATGGCTGTTCCAAAAAGAAGAACATCTAAATCCCGGAAAAACAAGCGAAGATCGGAAATTAAGCTTACCGGGCCTACAGTTGTACCGTGCCCGCACTGCCATGAACCCAAAATGGCACATGTTGTTTGTGGCGAATGCGGTTATTACGGGGAAAAAGAAGTTGTGAAAAAGTCCTAATCCATTTGCTGTAAGGAAAAAGACAAGAGGCAAGCAGCCCTGCTTGTCTTTTTTTCTATGGGGGTGAGTTTCGTGAAGATTGCTGTTGATGTTATGGGAGGGGATTATGCTCCAGGAGAAATTATCAAAGGATCCATTGATGCGGTGGTTAGCGATGGAATCAAAGTAATCCTGGTTGGACAGGAAGAACTGATACAGGAAGAACTAAAAAAATACAGGTATCCCGCTGGACATGTCTCCATAATCCACGCCAGTGAGGTTATCGGTATGCATGAACATCCCGCCAAATCTGTTCGCCGTAAAAAAGATGCTTCACTTGTTGTTGCAACCAAGATCGTAAAAAGAGGCCAGGCTTCTGCTGTTGTTTCGGCAGGAAATACAGGTGCCCAGATGGCAGCAGCGCTTTTTGAGTTGGGACGCATACCGGGGATTGAGCGTCCTGGTATCGCCACAGTTCTTCCCTCTCCCACGGGGCCGAAGGTCTTAATCGATTCTGGGGCTAATGTAGATGTTAAAGCCCAGCACCTGGAACAGTTTGCACGGCTGGGCAGCGCATACGCAGAAGGTGTCCTGGGCATCGAGAACCCGCAGGTAGCACTTCTGAATGTGGGAAGTGAGCCCAGCAAAGGGAACGAAGTTGTCATTGAGGCGTATCAACTATTAAAACAAGGTGATCTGAATTTTTCCGGAAATATCGAGGGCCGGGAAATCTTTCAAACTGATGTTGATGTCATTGTTTGTGATGGCTTTGTGGGCAATATCACTTTAAAGGCAACAGAGGGCATTGTCGCTGCATTAATGACTATGATGAGAGCAGAGTTGAGAAAAAATCCACTGCGGGTACTTGGTGGTGTTTTGGCTAAGCCTGGAATCAAAGATATAGTGAAGAAGTTAGACTACAGTGAGTATGGAGGCGCTCCACTGTTAGGGGTCGAAGGTGTCAGCATTATTTGTCACGGCAGTTCCAAGGCCCGGGCGATCAGGAATGCTATTCGCTATGCATACCAAACAGCGCAAAGTGAAATGTTAGACATGATTGCGAGGGGCTTTCATGAGGGATAAACCTTGGCACTTTTGGAAAAATGCTTGACAATTCGTGTTTACTGTTTAAAATGATTTTAGTTATTTGGTTCATCCTTATAATAAAGATGATTCCTGGGGGAGGTGAGAAAAGTGATTTTTGATAAAGTGAAATCCATAGTCGCTGAGCAGCTTGGAGTCGATCAAGAAGAAATAGAAATGAAAACATCTTTTGAAGATCTCAATGCAGATTCACTGGATATCGTGGAATTGATAATGGCTCTCGAAGAAGAATTTGACCTGGAGATACCCGATGAAGATATGGAAAATATTCAATCTGTGGGGCAAGTTGTAGAGTATATTAAGGATCACCAGTAAAATGCGTTTTGATATCTGGTGCGAGACTTCGGTTTCGCAAGAGGAGTCCTGGGGAGGCATGGAAATGGACCCCAAACATACACAACTACAAAAAAAGATTAATATCACATTTAAACAACCAGAACTTCTGAAGATGGCTCTGATTCATCCTTCTTACTTGTCTGAGCATCCCGAAGAGGAGCATCACAATCAACGCTTGGAATTTCTAGGTGATGCTGTCTTGGGTATAGTTGTAGCATATTATCTTTATAAACACTATCCTGAAGCCAGTGAAGGGGAACTGACGAAAATAAGAGCGGCAGTTGTTTGTGAATCATCACTGGCTGGCTTAGCCCAGAGTCTGGACCTGGGTGAGCACATACAATTAGGCCGCGGTGAAGCTCTTTCGGGAGGAAAAAATCGTCCTTCAATCCTGGCAGATGCTTTTGAGGCACTGATAGCTGCTGTTTTTCTGGATCAGGGTTGGGAAAGATGCTGTGTTTATTTATCGAACCTTCTTAAAGAGGAGATAGAAAAAACGTTACAAGGTGTTTCCAGTGATTTTAAAACACTCTTGCAGGAAATAATCCAGCGCAATAGCAGCGATAGATTGTCCTATCGACTACTGTCGGAATCAGGCCCAGATCATGATAAAATCTTTGAATCAGGGGTTTTTTTAAATAACAGACTGCTAGGCAAAGGCAGTGGAAAGTCAAAAAAGGAATCTGAACAACATGCGGCACAGAATGCCATAGATTTTCTGAGAAAAGAGCAATTGTAATATTATTTCCAGGCTGTAAATTCTCCCTCAAGCAGGAATATTATGACTTAGGTCGAAATATACTAAAGCGATCTAAGTTCATTTACGCACTGCAGTAGAAAAGGGGGAAACATGGTGGAAGTGCTCAAAGTATCAGCTCGATCAAATCCGAAGTCTGTTGCCGGTGCTCTTACTGCTGTTATTAGGGAGAAAGGAACCGCTGAAATTCAGGCCGTAGGTGCAGGAGCGGTCAATCAGGCGGTGAAAGCAATTGCTATTAGTCGGGGTTATATTGCTCCCAATGGGATCGATTTAGTCGCAGTGCCTGCGTTTGTGGAAATCACCATCGATGGTGAAGAACGGACAGCAATAAAATTTATTGTTGAACCTAGATAGGGTGTTTTTTTGGTCTTATGTATCTTAAGCGCTTAGAAATACAGGGATTCAAGTCCTTCGCGGACCGGGTTGCCATTGAGTTTAAAAAGGGTATAACTGTAATTGTTGGCCCTAATGGCTGCGGGAAAAGCAATATAACAGATGCTGTCCAGTGGGTTTTAGGGGAGCAGAGTGCCCGGTCCCTGAGGGGCTACAAAATGGATGATGTTATTTTCTCAGGTACTGCTAGGCGACGGCCACTGGGGATGGCCGAAGTATCGTTAACTTTTGATAACCGGGAACGGGTATTAAATCTTCCCTTTGAGGAAATAAACATTACCAGGCGTGTTTACAGGTCTGGTGAAGGTGAATACTTTATCAACAAGAGATTATGCCGTCTGCGTGATATCCACGAGCTTTTTGCTCAATGTGGTATCAGCCGCGCGGCGTTTTCTATTACCTCTCAAGGAAAAATTGATGAGTTTATTACGGTTCGTCCCCAGGAAAGAAGAATATTTCTCGAAGAGATTGCCGGTGTGGGCAGTTACCGGCAGCGCAAGACTGATGCCCTCCGGAGACTGAAAGAAACAGAAGATTCCCTGGCCAGACTACAGGATATTCTGGGCGAACTAGAGAAGATGCGCCTTCCTTTGAAAAAGAAGGCTGAGATTGCTGAACAATATCAAAAATTGGCGCAGTTATTAAAAGAAGTAGAGTCACGCTTGTTAGAAGGCCAAATGGCGGGGATTACGAAAAGGGAAGAGGCATTGTTTGAGGAGTCTCAAAAACTGGAGTCCACCAGTCTACAGGTAGAGCAGAGTATTCTGGTACTGGAAGATGAACTGAGAGAATACAAGCAGGGAGTATCATCCAGGCGGGAGGCCATTGACCAGAAGGAAGAGGAGTTTTCGGATGTACAGAAGGTACTCCAGGAGAGTCACTCTGCTAATGCTCGCCTTGAAGAGAAGATTGCCTCCTGTGATCTCAGAGGGGCGGAACTGCAGGCTAGACTGGCTGTGATCGGGCAGAGGAAGTTGGAGACAGAACAAGAACTAGCAGAGATTGCATCCGCCTGTAGTAAACTGGAAAGCCATCAATCCCAGGCTAAAGGTGATCTTGCTGCGCTAGAAAAAGAGAAAATAAAGTGGGAAGCACAGAAGGATGAAGCTAACAGGACCTGGGATAGAGTTGACAAGGAAACTTTCGAGATACTTCATCAAAAGACAGGACTGGTCAGTGATCTTCAAGTGCTGAAAAATAAAAAAGAGGTTTTGGTGCGCCAGCAGGAATCTCTTGCTAAAAAGGCTAGTGAGGGAAGGGTGCGTAGTGACGAATTGGAGGCAAAGGTCCACAAAGCTGAAGAACTCTGTAATCAACATGCCGCAGCTCTAAAAAATGCCCAATCTGAACTAGAGCAAGGGGAAAAGCTCGTCAAGTCTTTGAACAGGGAACAGGAGAAAATTACTTCACAGCTCATGTCTCTCCGTCAGAAGATCGACAGAGCCGAGGAACGGTGCCGTATTCTCAAAGATGCGGAGAAAAACAAAGAAGGATACCAATACGGAGTTAAGAGGATTCTCCAGGCACTGTCCCAAGGGGCAAGGTTTGACGGGGAATCGCTATCTTTAGTTGAGGAATTGTTTTCCATAGATCCTGCTTATGGGACTGCCCTGGATACTGCTTTAGGGCGTGCTGCCCATAATTTTATCTGCACCACTCCCCAAGCTGCTCAGGAGGCTATCGCCAAGTTAAAGAAGGAAAAATCAGGTAGGGCAAGTTTTTTCCCACTTAAAGCCTTGGAACACTGGGTGTTTCATCAGGATAATCCAAAACCGGTCAAGGGTTTGGTCGGGCGCCTGTCAGATTTGGTGACTTGTGACCAGAAGTATAGAAAATTGGCGGAGTATCTACTGGGCAGGACCCATCTTGTTGATAACCTGAAAAACGCCAGTTTCCTTGCAGAGAAGAATAATTACCGGTACCGGGTTGTTACCCTGGAAGGTGACTTGATCCAAGCAGGAGGACTGTTTACAGGGGGTGGGGGACGCTCTCGTTATCCATCCCCCCGCCGCAGAAAGCAGGAAATAATAGAAATCGATACTGAGATTCGCAAAGATGGTCAACTGCGTGCTTCTTACCAGCAGCGAAGTGAGGATTTAACTGTACAGATAGAGAAAGCAAAAAAAGGGATTCACGAACTAAAAGAAAAATGCCGGCAGTTGGATGATTGCTGGAGGAATGAAACTCAAAAGGTGGGCGCCATGCAGCAAGAACTAAAGCGCTTGACCGAGTTTATAGAAAATTGCCGTCTGGAAGGGGAGGAACTACGGTATCACCAGCAGGATTTAGATCAGCAGGTGACTATCCGGGAGCAGGAGATTGCTCAAATCACAGCACTTGAACGAGCATCGGAAGTGAAAAGGTCAGATCTAGAAAAAGCCCGCCGGGATTCTGAAGGAAAGACACAGGAACTCCTGGGTAGGCTGTCCGCGGCTCAGGTTTCTTACTCTACCATATCCCAGGACTTAAAACACCAGGAACAGAAGCTTCAGCAGATCCAGCAGCTTCTAGAGCTTAGGAAACAGGAGCAGCTGCAGGTACAGGATGATCTAGCTGCATTTTGTGCTGAAAAAGAGTGCCTGCAGGAACAAGAGAAGATTCTGCGGGAGCAGTTAGATGCTTATGGGAGAAAAAAGAAGGAGATTAAGGACAACCTCACCTTTCGAAAAAAGCAGGTATCTGCAAGGGAGAGGTTTGTGGATGCTAAAGAACGAAGATACCTGAAGCTCAAAGAGGTTGCCTTGAAATCTCAGCAGCGGCTGCAGAACAACACTATCAAACAGCAGCACCTTGAAGACCAGAAGGAACAGATCTTTAAACAGGCAGCTGAAAATAAAATAAAACTGAATCTGGATAGTGATCTAAGGATCCCTGCTCGCAAGGAGGAGCAGTCCTGGAAAGAGGAGATTGCACGCCTCAAGCAGATAATGGAGAGCCTTGGGGAAATTAACTTTACAGCCCCTGGGGAATATATCGAGGTTCAGGACAGGGCACGTTATCTGGAGTCTCAAATCAAAGATTTGGAAGAAGGGAAAGAGTCCCTGAATAAAATGATTAGCGAGCTGGACCGGATTGCAGCAGCAAGGTTCCAGAAAACCTTTCAGGAGGTAAAAACAAGCTTTCAAGAATTCTACCGACTGCTTACTGAGGGTGGGAGCGCCGATCTTGTGCTCACAGATGAAGACAACATCCTGGAGACGGGAATTGACATCTGTGTTGTCCCCCGTGGCAAGAAGCCGCGCTACCTTTCACTGCTTTCCGGGGGAGAAAAATCGATCACGGGGATTGCCTTTCTTTTTGCCATGCTGCAGTCAAACCCCAGTCCGTTCTACTTTTTAGATGAGATCGAGGCATTTCTCGATGATGCCAACATTGGCCGTTTTGTTAATATGCTAAAAAACTGGAGTGCCAACTACCAGTTAATATTAATTTCACACCGCTACCAAACCATGCAGATCGCTGATCACCTTTATGGAGTAACCATGGAGGAGCCCGGGATTTCAAAACTGGTTTCTGTTCAGCTCAGCGAGTACACACCTGATAATAGTGAAAAGCAAATCTCGTAGCCAACTCTTTTAATCTCCTTGTTCGTCCCTTGATCAAGAACTGTAACTGACCTGTCTTCCGGGTTATCTCGCCGGAGTATAACTGATCCTTTCATTTATGATAAAATATTCATGAAATTCTAATAAGGGTTGTGATTAAATGGCTGCTTTTTTCTCCAAGTTAAAGGATTCTCTTACTAAAACGCGCCAGAACTTTGTATCCAAAGTGACAGAGTTGGTGGCGGTGCATAAGAAAATCGATGAAGAGTTTTATGAGGATTTGGAAGATATTTTGCTGCAGGCTGATGTAGGAGTTGCTGCTACCTGCCACCTGTTGGATGAAATCAGAGTAGATGTCAAAAAGCGCAGGATCAGTGAAACAGAGGGTGTTAAAGACCTGCTGCAGGAAAAAATGGGGCAGTTGTTGGGGGACAACCCCTCTCTCGAATTAAGTGCTGCTCCACCAACAGTGATCTTGGTTGTTGGTGTTAATGGTGTAGGGAAAACCACGACCATTGGGAAACTCGCCCACAGGATGAAACAGCAGGGGAAAGATGTACTCTTGGTAGCAGCTGACACCTTTCGGGCGGCAGCAATTGAGCAGCTGGAAATCTGGAGCGAGAGGACAGGCTCTGGTATGATCAAACACCAGTCTGGTTCTGACCCGGCTGCAGTTGTTTTTGATGCTGTACAGGCAGCAGTAAAACGGGGAAGCGATGTGGTGATCATCGATACTGCTGGCCGTCTCCACACGAAAGCGAATCTCATGGAGGAACTGCGCAAAATTAAAAAGGTGATCACAAGGGAATTGCCTGGTGCCCCCCATGAGGTACTGTTGGTGATTGATGCTGCCACAGGTCAGAATGCCATGCGCCAGGCCGAATTATTTAAGGATGCTACCGGGGTTACCGGAATCGCCCTGACCAAACTCGATGGTACTGCGAAGGGAGGGATTATCCTGGCCATTTCCGAAGAACTGGGAATCCCGGTCAAACTGGTAGGTACTGGTGAAGGGATTGAAGACCTCAGGGATTTTGACAATGATGAATTTGTGTCAGCACTTTTTGCTGAGGAGGATGAGGCGTGAAAACAGGAATCATTGGAGGCACGGGTTTCTACAACCCTGGCCTTTTGGATGATGAACAAGATATTCAGGTGGCAACACCCTTTGGGGATGTTGTTTTAAAGTCTGGTCACTACCATAACAGAGATGTTCTTTTTCTAGCCCGGCACGGGGAGCAGCATTCTGTTCCCCCGCATCTTGTTAATTACCGCGCCAATATCTGGGCTCTGCGGGAGGCAGGCGCTGGTGTTGTCCTGGCCACAGCTGCGGTCGGGTCTCTCAATGAGGATATGAAACCCGGGGAGATTGTTCTAGTAGATCAGTTCCTGGATTTCACCAAATCCCGCCCGTTAACTTTTTTTGAAGGAGGAAAGGATGGGGTACTGCATGTTGATGTGACCCACCCTTACTGCCCTAGAGTAATCCAGCACCTTGAAGAGACCGCCCAGGATCTGAAGATCAATGTCCATGGCAAGGGAACCTATGTCTGTGCAGAGGGCCCCCGCTATGAAACATCTGCTGAGATCCGTATGTTTAACATGCTGGGGGGGGATCTGGTGGGTATGACCAGCGTTCCTGAGGTTGTGCTGGCCCGGGAGGCCGGGTTGTGTTACGCAACTTTAGCCCTGGTTACTAACTATGCTGCGGGAATATCCACAAAACCGCTCTCTCACCAGGAGGTTGTTGAGATGATGGGCAGGTCCCAAGCTGTGCTGCGCAACCTGATTTTTGCGGCTATAGAAACCCTTCCGGAGACACGCAGCTGTACATGTCAAGGTGCGGCGGCAGAACTAGGGTCACTGGGAGAGAAAAAGGAATAGTAGAAAAATCACTGATTAAGGAGAGACATGATGGAAGTAGTGTGCTGGAAAGACCAGCAGCTTTTTCTTCTTGATCAAACTAAGCTGCCTCATCAGACCAATTACATTTCTTGTGCCCGCTATCAGGATGTAGCAAACGCGATCTATCTGCTGCAGGTCAGAGGAGCTCCTGCTATCGGTGTTGCTGCTGCGTATGGGTATGCCCTGGCGGCTTTTAATTACCAAGAGGGCATAGGCCTATCACTGGAGCATTTTTTACAGCAGGCAGCACGGGAACTGCTGGCAACACGGACCACCGCGGTCAACCTTCGCTGGGCGCTGAATCAGATGAATGAAGTCTTCCTGTCCCTTCAGGGAAAAACTATTACCCAAATCCGGGACGGGCTGCTTGATGCGGCTTACCAGATACATGAAAAGGAAATGGAACTGGAAAAAAATATGGCCTCTTGGGGGGCATCACTGATCCCACCAAAAGCCCATATTTTAACTTACTGCAATACCGGTGCACTGGCTACGGCGGGTTGGGGCACAGCTTTAGGGATTATCCGTACAGCGCACGATCAGGGGAAAGAGATCCATGTTTATGTGCCGGAGACGCGACCTGTCCTGCAGGGAGCCCGCTTAACAGCATGGGAACTGCAGAAGGCCGGTGTCCCCTATACACTGATTACAGATAACATGATGGGTTATGTTTTTCTTCATGAGGGGGTAGATCTGGTGCTGGTTGGAGCTGACCGTATCGTGGCCAATGGGGACTTTGCCAATAAAATTGGCACCTACAGTCTGGCTGTTCTAGCCCAGTATCACCACTCTCCTTTCTATGTGGCAGCACCCTTCTCCACTATTGACATGGAGATGACAGCTGGTAAGGAGATCCCCATCGAAATGCGTGACCCTCGAGAGGTCAGGGAGATACAGGGGCACCCGGTCAGTGTTAGAGACTGCCAGGTACTCAATCCTTCTTTTGATATGACTCCTCATCACCTGGTTACTGCAATCATAACGGAACAGGGTATTTATAAACCGCCTTTTGATAAGTCGCTGAACAGTTTTCACGAGGATGGTGTAGATAAATGATCTCTATAGAGGCAGAGGATGTCCTTGCAGTTGGGAGAGAACTAATAAGATCCGGTCTCGTTTCTGGTACCTGGGGAAATATCAGTGTGCGGTTGTCCTGTGGGGATGCCTTTCTGATTACCCCCAGTGGGATACCCTATGGTGACCTGACTGTAGATGACCTGGTGATCGTAGACCTGTGTGGTGAGATCCGTGCAGGCACTTTAAAACCCTCTTCTGAAACGCCTCTGCATGCGGCTATCTATAGGGCCCGGACCGATGTTCAGGGGATTGTGCATACCCACAGCCCATATGCTTCGGTTTTTGCCGTGACCCACAAGGAACTTCCACCTATTTTGGAAGAGATGGCCCAACTTCTTGGTGGGGCGGTGAGGGTTGCCCCCTATACTCCTGCTGGGACAGGTGAACTTGGTGCGGCAGCAGTTGATGCTCTGGGAGACAAGTCTGCTGTTTTCCTGGCGAACCATGGGGTAGTAGGTGTCGGGAGAACACTTAAAGAAGCGCTGTTAATTTGTCAGGTTGTGGAGAAGGGGGCTTTAACCTATCTCTTTTCCCAGTGTATGGGTACCCCACACCTGCTGAATGATGAAGATGTGCGGAAACTGCGAAAAAGTTTCCTCGAAAATTATGGGCAAAGGAAGTGTGATCAGAAGTGAAGATCTTGATCAAGGATTGTTATCTGCTGCAGGACTCTGATAATTCCGGGTCAGTGAAGGGCAGTATCGCTATTGAAGACGGCCGCTTCCTCAAAGTGGGTGCGGAAGGAAATGTTCATGAGGATTGGCTGCCGGATCGGATTATCAATGGGAGAAACTATCTCTGTCTCCCTGGTTTGGTCAACAGCCACACCCATGCTGCCATGACCCTGCTCCGGAGTTATGCGGATGACCTGCCGTTGATGTATTGGTTGGAAAAAAAGATCTGGCCGCTTGAGGCTCACCTGACTGATGACGATGTTTATTGGGGGACCATGCTGGCTATACTGGAAATGATCGAATCTGGGACCACCACTTTCAGTGATATGTATATGTTTATGGACCAGGTGGCAAAGGCTGTTGAGGAAAGCGGTATCCGCGCCTGCTTGGCCCGAGGTTTATCAGGGGTCGGCGACCAGGCAGAAGAGGGGCTGCTGGAAAGCAAGGAACATCTGGAAAAATGGCAGGGAGCAGCAGATGGGAGAATATCGATCTGGCTTGGTCCTCACGCACCTTACACCTGCCCCCCGGACTACCTGGAAAAGGTGCTAGCCCTGGCTCAAGAGTACAGAGCGGGTATTCACATTCATGTAGCAGAAACCAGGGATGAAGTGGAACAAATTAATAACCTTTATGGAAAAACACCGGTGGCTTACCTTAAAGATCTTGGTGTATTCAAGTTTCCTGTTCTGGCTGCACACTGTGTTCACCTGACCGGTGATGATATTCCTTCCTTAGCTGAGGCTGGTGTAGCGGTTGCTCATAACCCTGAAAGCAACATGAAGTTGGCCAGCGGCATTGCTCCTGTTCCCCAAATGTTGGCTGCGGGGATCACAGTGGGAATCGGGACCGATGGAGCAGCGAGCAATAATAACTTGGATATGCTGGAGGAAATGCGCACAGCAGCTTTACTGCATAAAGTCAATAGTTACGATCCATTAGTACTCCCTGCGCCACAGGTGCTGTCTATGGCCACTCGGGACGGTGCCCAGGTTCTAAGACTCGAGGATGTAGGCTTACTCAAACCAGGTTATAAAGCTGATCTGATTTTAATTAATTTGTCTCAGGCACACCTTTACCCGAGGAATAACCTGGCAGCACATATGGTATATGCGGCCCAAGCGAGTGATGTAGATACGGTGATTATCGATGGACAAATTGTTATGGAACAGAAAAAGGTACTCACCATAGATAAAGAGAGAGTCTTTCAGGAGGTAGAAGATCGCTCCCAGCGCCTGATCTCTGAAGCGCAAGTTTAGGGTACGAATAAGTCATTGACAGAGGGCCGATCTTACCCTATAATGACGTCAAGGTAATGCCCTTGACAGGTGGGATATAGAATGGTTCTTAAAAAATTCGAGCGGATGGCCCTACTGTCAGATTTCTATGGTAAGTTGCTAACAGCCAGACAACAGGAGACGATCAGGTTTTATTATGAGCAAGACCTGTCTTTGGGTGAGATTGCGGAGCAATTTGGTGTGACTCGGCAAGCTGTCTATGATATCCTGCGGCGTTCTCAGAAGACCTTACTCAATTTCGAGGAAAAGCTAGGTCTCATCCGCCGATATACCAAGCAAAGAGAGCTTCTGGAGACAATGCAATGCCGGTTAGCTGATCTGGGTGAAGCTTTGGCCCGGCAGGATCCGGATAAGACCCGGGCAAAAGAGTTAGGGGAGCTGGAGCAGCTAGTAACACAGATGCTGGAGAGTTTCTAGGCAGGGTCTCCCGAGGAGGGACACTGCCACAGGCGTTAATCATCCTC